>DASUCP010000061.1:0-5682 GCA_036275975.1 Sphingomicrobium sp. | reverse complement strand
ATCAGCTGCTGATCGGGCTCGCGGATGAACTCGACGCCGAAACGGAAGCATCCGTAGAAAAACAGGAACGCTCCGACGAGCTTGCCCGGATCGTATCGGGATTGGGTCTTCCAGAACATCCAGGCGAGAATGCAGAAGAGGACGATGCCCTCGAGGAAAGCCTCATAGAGCTGGCTCGGATGGCGCGGAGGGCCAAGCACCGGGCCATATGGGCTAAGCTCCACGAAACGAATCGCCCATGGCACGTGGGTCGGCGCGCCCCACAGCTCCTGGTTCACGAAATTGGCAAGTCGCCCGAAGAACAGCCCGAACGGCACGCAGCAGGCGACATAATCGTGGATCCTCAGCCACGAGAGCTTCTCCTTGCGCGCGAAGTAGAGGATCCCGAGCGAGGTACCGATCACTCCGCCATGGAAGGACATTCCGCCGTCCCACAGCTTCAGGATTTCGATCGGGTGTCGCAGATACTGGCCGAAATTGTAGAACAGCACGTAGCCGATGCGACCGCCGAGGATGATGCCGAGCGCGGCGTAGAACACCAAATCGTCGGCATGGCGGCGCGCCAGTGGGGCACCGGGCTGCTTCAACAACTTGAGCAAGTACCAATAGCCGATGAAGATGCCGGCGAGGTACGCAAGGCTGTACCACCTGAGGTCGAACGGTCCCAGGTGCAACGCCACTGGGGAAAGTCCGAGATCAGGAAACTTTACGAACTGGCTATCGTCAGCGGTCTGCAAGGACTTCCCCATCAATGGTCAGCGCCTCATAAGGCGGGCGAGCGCAAAGGCAAAGGAACACCCAGGCTGGCCTAAGGATGCAGACCGAGCTCGATCGCCGCTATGATGCCGAACTGGCGCGGGTCACCGGACCTGGGGGCCGCATCGTGCTCGAGCGGGACGAACAGGGCCGAGTGATCGTCGGCAATTTTCCGGCGACGCTGCCGGGCTTGCTCCACACGTTCTGCGAACTGAATGGGTCGAACGAGGCGCTCGTGGCGGGTGACGAGCGCCTGACCTTTGCCGAGCTCGATCACATCGCCGAATGCGCGGCGCATGGGCTGGTCGCGCGCGGAGTTGCCAAGGGTGACCGCGTCGGAATTGCCATGCGGAACTGCCCATCCTGGGTCGTTAGCTACATGGCGATCGTGAAAGCGGGCGGTGTTGCGACTTTGCTCAACGGCTGGTGGGAAGCGCATGAGATGGAGGACGCGATCCTTCTCACGGACCCCAAGCTGATCATCGCCGACGCGGCGCGGGCGAAGCGTATTCAGGAGCGCTGTTCCGAGAGGCAAATCGTGGGGGTCGCCGTCGAGGAGCCCATCGACACGGCGCTTGCAGAGCTGCTTCACGACCGGGACGAGAATAGCGTCCTCCCGGAAGTCACGCCGGACGACGACGCGACGATCCTGTTCACGTCGGGTTCGACCGGTTCCGCGAAGGGCGCTCTCTCGACGCACCGGGCAGTCACGACCGCCGTCTACACTTATGCGACCGGCTTGATGGTTCTGCTGGGACTTCTCACGCAAGAAGGCCGCGCACAAGCGGGACCGCCGCGAACCCTGCTCAACGTGCCGCTGTTCCACGTTACCGGCGAAGTGCCGGTGATGCTTAACAGCTTTGTTACCGGGCGGTGCATGGTGATGATGCCGAAGTGGGATGCCGCGGAAGCTTTGCGGCTGATTGAGAAAGAGAAGATCACATACTTCGTCGGCGTGCCGACGATGAGCCACGAGCTGATGACCCATCCGGATCGCGACAAGTACGATCTCTCCTCGCTCACCGATATTGCGGCGGGCGGAGCGCCGCGACCGGTCAGCCACGTCGAGCGCCTGCAGAAGGAATTCCCGACCGCGCAGCCGGCACTCGGCTACGGCCTGACCGAGACCAATGCGGTCGGCGCCCACAATTTCTGGGGCAATTATGCGGCCAAGCCAGGTTCGACGGGGTTCGCGCATAAACCATATGTCGAGCTCGCAATCCTCGGCGAAGGCGATCGACATTTACCGACGGGCGAGACCGGCGAGATCGGCATCCGCACCGCAGCAAGCATCAAATGCTACTGGGAAATGCCAGAAGCCACGGCCGAGCTGTTTACCACCGACGGCTACGTGCGCAGCGGCGACATCGGCTATCTCGATGAAGACGGCTACCTCTTCATCGTCGATCGCAAAAAGGACATCATCCTGCGGGGCGGCGAGAACATCTCCGCGGCGGAGGTCGAGGCGCATCTCTATGCCTGCACGGATGTGGCCGAGGCGAGCGTATTCGGAGCATCCGACGAACGACTGGGCGAAGTGCCCGTCGCCGTCATCCACGCCAAGAACGGCCTCACCGAAGAGCATTTACGTGCCTTCCTCGATGGCAGACTGGCGAAGTTCAAATTGCCTGAGCGCTTCATCTTCTCTGATTCGCCGCTGCCGCGCCTCGGCACCGGAAAGATCGACCGGCGGGCGCTGAAAGCGCAGTACGCACGTTGAAGGTCGATCGACGGACTTTGCTGATCGGCGGCGGCGCTGGGGTTGGGCTCGTGGTCGCATTCCTGGTATGGCCGCGCCATCCGGGTACCGACCTTGCCGTCGGCGCTCATGAATCTGCTTTCGGCAACTTCATCAAGATTGGGCGCGACGGCCGCATCACGGTCGCCGTCCCGCAGACCGAGACAGGCCAGGGAATCTGGACCGCGCTTCCCCAGGTGATTGCCGACGAGCTCGGCGCGGCATGGGAGACGGTCGCGGTTGAGCCGGCGCCGCTGACCTCGGCTTACGCAAACCCTCTCGCTCGCGAAGAAGGTTGGCTCGACGGCTTCGGCTTCCTTCGGGAATATGAGATCGAACGCACCGGCCTTCTGCGGATGACCGTCGGCTCTGCCTCCGTGCGGGCGTTCGAAGCGCCGTTCCGCGACGCGGCAGCGATGGCGCGCGAGATGCTGGTGGGTGCCGCGGCCGATCGATGGAACGTCAGTCCTGGTGAATGCGAGACTGGTGACGGCTTCGTGCTCAATCGGGGGCGTACCTTCACCTTCGGCGAGCTCGCGGAAGAAGCCGCGGACCGAAGCGCGCCATCACACCCGCAGCGTCGCCAGTCAGCCAAAGGCAGGCTGCTCGGCCAACCGCTCGACCGTCTCGACGGCCCCGGAAAGGCTGATGGCGGTTGGCGCTTTTCGGGCGACGTCCGCCTTCCGGGGATGCTGTTTGCATCGGCGCGGATCGCGCCGCCCGAGGGAACGCTGCGTTCCTATTCCCGCGAGGCGATCGCGAGCGTCTCGGGCATCCGACACATCGCTGCGCGCGAGAAGTGGATGGCGGTCGTCGGGGAGACTTGGTCGGCGGCCGAGCGCGCGATCAAAGCTGCGGACCCGATATTCTCGGGGAGCCGCTCGCCCGTCGAATGGCGCGGTCACTTCGAAGACGCGCTCGCCAACAACCGCGACCGCAGGTGGTTTCGACGCGGCGATTACGATGGCGTCGTCAGGGGCTCACGCCCGCTCGCAGCGACTTACTACGTCGCACCGAACCGGCATCTCACCCTCGAACCCCTTACTGCCACCGCCCGTTTCGATGGCGGGCGCCTGGAGGTCTGGGCACCGACCCAAGCTCCCGGTCTGGCCCGCGAAAACGCCGCGCGAGCCGGCCGGGTGAGCGCATCCGACGTCACCCTATACCCCATGCCGGTCGGCGCCCCCTCCGGCAGGGCGTTGGAATCCAATGCCATTCCCTATGCGGTTGAGCTGGCGCGCAAGCTGAAAGCTCCGGTCCAGGTCACTCTCTCGCAAAGCGCGAGCCAGAATCACGACGTGCTGTCGTCCGGAGCGCTGGCGCGGATGACTGCTCTCCCGGGCGCAGGCGGCATTACTGCGGCGTGGAAGATTGAAGTCGCGACCGTCGACGGACTGGCGTCGGCAATCCAGCGAATGGCGGACGTCGAGGATAAAAGGAGGCTGATCCGGACGGCCGTCGCGGGCATTCCGCCTTATGGCATTCCGAACGTCACGATTGAGGCGGTCCGTCCGTCGATCCCGTTCCACTGCGGCTACATGCGCGGCTCGCCGCAGCGCGAGTTCGCCTTCTTCACTGAGAGCTTCATCGACGAGCTGGCGCACGCGGCGGGAATCGAACCACTGAGCTTCCGAATGTCGATGCTGGGGAACAACGGGCGGCTCGCGCGATGCCTTCAGGGCGCGGCGCGGCTTGCGCAATGGGACGGCGGCCAGACGGGAAGCACGATGGGGATTGCCGGCTGGTCAGCCTACGGATCGCACATTGGACTCGTTGCGACGGCGAGGATTGAGGATCAGCGCGTGAAGGTGCATCGGCTGGTTGCCGCCGTCGACTGCGGCCGCGTGATGAACAAAGGTGTTGCCGCTCAGCAGATCGAAGCTGGGCTGATCTGGGCTCTGGCGCAGGCGACCGTCACAGCGCCGGAGTGGGTGGCTGGAATGCCGCGAGCGAGGCCGATCGGCGGCATGGGACTGCCGCGCCTTGCCGATGCACCGGATATCGTCGTCGAGATCATTCCGAGCAGCGATGCGCCCGGCGGGATCAGCGGCCTTGGCACGACGGCGCTCGCGCCGGCGGTCGCGAATGCGATTCACGCCGGCTCGGGCAAGCGCATGCGCAATCTCCCCTTCGAGGTCGCATGATCGGGGTGCTCCTCATCAACCTCGGGACGCCGGATGCGCCGGAGGCCCGCGCCGTTCGGCGTTATCTCGCGGAATTCCTCAGCGATCCTCGCGTCGTCGAAATCCCGGCGATCGCATGGAAGCCGATTCTCTACGGCCTCATCCTGCCAACCCGACCGCGCAAATCCGCCGAAGCCTACAACCAGATCTGGACGAACGAGGGTTCTCCCCTCCGAGCTATCGCCCACCGCCAGGCCGAAGCGCTGCGCAAGCGCATGCCCGACGTCAGCGTGCATTACGCGATGCGATACGGGCATCCGGGCATCGCTGCAGCCGTCGAGCGAATGGTCGCGGAAGGCTGCACCCGCATCCTCTCCGTACCGCTTTATCCGCAATACAGCGCGGCAACGACCGCGACTGCCAACGATGCGCTTTTCGGAGTGCTCGCCCGAATGCGTGCGCAGCCGGCGATCCGGACGCTGCCGCCTTATTTCGACGACCCCGCTTACATCGAGGCTCTGAAAACGAGCATCTCACGCCAACTCGAATCCCTGGATTTCGCACCGGACCGCCTCTTGCTGAGCTTCCACGGCATGCCGCAGCGGACGATCGACCTTGGAGACCCCTATGAGCGTCACTGCCTCGAAACGGCGCGACTGGTTTCCGAAGCGCTCGGCCGCGAAGTCGACGTCGCCTTCCAGTCGCGTTTCGGCCGGGCGAAATGGCTGGAACCCGCCACGGATGCGACCCTCGCCGGCTATCCAAAGCAGGGGATCAAGCGCATTGCCGTAGTGACGCCGGGCTTTTCGGCCGATTGCCTGGAGACGCTCGAAGAGCTCGGGATCCGGGGCAAGGAGACGTTTTTGCATGCGGGGGGCGAGCGTTTCGCGCTCCTCGATTGTCTCAACGATTCTCCTGAGAGCATCGCCATGCTCGAACGCCTGATCGAGCGTGAGCTTGCGGGCTGGCTGCCCGCCGCCTAAGCGCCCTCGCGGCTTACAACAGGAGAGACGCAATGGCTCGAGTGGCGATCGTCACCGGCGGCACGCGCGGCATCGGCGAAGC
>DASUCP010000060.1:0-15434 GCA_036275975.1 Sphingomicrobium sp. | reverse complement strand
GTTGCTCCACGTCGACACGACCTGGAAGTTCACGGACATGTATGTGGCGCGCGACAAGGCGGCGGCCGAGCACGAGCTCATCGTCTACCGGAACCCCGAAGCGCTCGACAAAGGCATCAACCCGTTCGACCACGGGCCGTTGCACACCGACATGTGGAAGACCGAAGGGCTGAAGCAGGCGCTCGACGCCCATGGCTTCGACGCGGCGTTCGGCGGCGCCCGGCGGGACGAGGAGAAGAGTCGCGCGAAGGAGCGCGTGTTCAGCTTCCGCGATCGCAACCATCGCTGGGACCCGAAGCGCCAGCGACCGGAGCTCTGGTCGCTCTACAACGTCCGCAAGAACAAGGGCGAGAGCATGCGCGTCTTCCCGCTGTCCAACTGGACCGAGCTGGACGTGTGGCAATATATCTTGCGCGAGAAGATCGAGATCGTGCCGCTCTATTTCGCGGCGGAGCGGCCGACCGTCGAACGCGACGGCCTCATCCTGATGGTCGACGACGAGCGGATGCGGCTGCAGGACGGCGAGCAGCCGGTGATGCGCAAGGTGCGCTTCCGGACCCTTGGTTGCTATCCCCTCTCCGGCGCCGTTGAAAGCGATGCAGACAGTGTTGAAGGCATCGTGGCCGAAATGCTGGTCAGCAAGACTTCCGAACGGCAGGGCCGAGCCATCGATCGCGACGCGGGCAGCGCCTCGATGGAGAAGAAGAAGCAGGAGGGTTACTTTTGAACGCTCCTGTCAACGTCAACGCGTGGCTCGCCGACCAGGAGCGCAAGGAGCTCCTGCGCTTCATCACCTGCGGCAGCGTCGACGACGGCAAGTCGACGCTGATCGGCCGCCTGCTCTACGAGTCCAAGCAGATCTTCGACGACCAGCTCGAAGCGCTCGAGCACGACAGCAAGCGCCACGGAACGCAGGGCAAGAAGATCGATTTCGCACTGCTGGTCGACGGCCTTTCCGCCGAGCGCGAGCAGGGCATCACCATCGACGTCGCGTACCGATTCTTCTCGAGCGAGAAGCGCAAGTTCATCGTCGCCGATACGCCTGGGCACGAGCAATATACGCGCAACATGGTGACCGGCGCGTCGACGGCGGACCTGGCTGTCCTGCTGGTCGATGCGCGCAAGGGCGTGCTGACCCAGACGCGTCGGCATTCCTACCTCGCGCGGCTGGTCGGCATCCGCAGCTTCGTTCTCGCGGTCACGAAGATGGATTTGGTCGACTACGATCAGGCCGCGTTTGAGGGGATCACCGCGGACTATGGCGCCTTTGCCGAGCAGATCGGGATCACGGATTGGGTGGCGATCCCCGTTTCCGGCCTCAACGGCGACAATATCATGAGCCGGAGCGAGATAACGCCCTGGTACGATGGGCCGAGTCTGCTCGAGCATCTCGACGCCGTGCCCCTCGACGTGGCTGCGGACGCCGAAAAGCCGTTCAGGATGCCGGTGCAATGGGTCAACCGGCCCAACCAGAACTTTCGCGGCTTTTCGGGGCAGGTCGGCGCGGGAACGATCGCGGCGGGCGCTGAAGTTCGCATCCTGCCATCGGGTCGAGTGACCCGGGTCGACCGCATCGTCACGCTCGACGGCGATCTCGAGCAAGCCGTTGCGGGGCAGTCCGTCACCCTGACGCTGGCTGACGAAGTCGACTGTTCGCGCGGTGACGTGATCGCGACCGCCGGCGACCCGCCCGAAGCCGCCGACCAGTTCGAAGCGACCATCGTGTGGATGGCCGACGAGGAGCTTATTCCGGGCCGCGGTTACTGGATGAAGCTCGGCACGCAGACCGTCACTGCCATGGTCCACGAGCCCAAGTACGAGATCAACGTCAACACGCTCGAGCATCTCGCGGCGAAGACGCTGGCGCTGAACGCGATCGGAGTCGCCGAGTTCGCGACCGACCGCGAGATCGTGTTCGAGCCTTATTCCGTCGAAGGCTCGAGCCCCAACAAGGCGCTCGGCGGCTTCATCCTGATCGACAAGCTGACCAATGCGACGGTCGCCTGCGGCATGCTGCACTTCGCCCTTCGCCGCTCGCTCAACATTCATCGCCAGCACCTCGACGTCAGCCGCGAGACCCACGCGCATTTGAAGGGCCAGAAGCCCGCGGTGCTGTGGTTCACCGGCCTCTCCGGCGCGGGCAAGTCGACCATCGCCAACCTGGTCGAAAAGAAGCTCGCCGCGCGCGGGCGGCACACTTTCCTGCTCGACGGCGACAATATCCGCCACGGCCTCAATCGCGACCTTGGCTTCACCGAGGCAGACCGTATCGAGAACATTCGCCGCGTCGGCGAGGTCGCGAGGCTTATGGCCGACGCGGGCCTGATCGTGCTCACTGCTTTCATCTCTCCGTTCCGCGCCGAGCGGCACATGGTCCGGCGGATGATTCCGGAAGGCGAGTTCTTCGAGATTTTCGTCGATACGCCGCTCGCCGAGGCCGAGAAGCGCGACGCCAAGGGTCTCTACGCGAAGGCGCGCGCGGGCGAGCTCAAGAACTTCACCGGCATCGACAGCCCGTATGAGGAGCCGGAACATGCCGAGATACGGATCGACACCACGAAGATGAGCGCCGACGAGGCGGCCGACCTGATCGTCGACGAACTGCTGAAGCGCCGATGAGACCGCCGCCCAACTTGCAACCAACCCTTGGCGCGGCGGTTACGGCGGTGATGAAGCACCTTGTCATTGCCACGGCCGCACTTCTCCCGGCCTGGAGCGCCGCGGTCGCTCAGGAGAATGAAGATTTTCGCGTGCGGGTTGGCCTCGGCGCGCAGCTGGTGCCGGAGTTCATCGGAGCGGACGAGACGAGAGCACTACCGCTGTTCCACATCAACGTTGCCCGCGGCACGCACGAATTCAGCTTCGGCGCGCCGGACGACAGCCCCAGCATCGCGCTTGTATCCACGAACGGCTTCTCGTTCGGCCCCGCCGGCAACCTCGCAGCACGCCGCGAGAACTCCGATGTGGGCGCTCCCGTCGGTTCGGTTTCACGGACGTTCGAGGCTGGAGCATTCGCCCAATATCTCGCCGGCGACTCGTTTCGCATTCGGGCCGAAGTCCTCAAAGGGATCAATGGCCATGAGGGCGTCGTTGGCTCCGTGAGCGCGGACAAGATCTGGCGTGACGGCGATCGCTATGTCGTGTCGATCGGCCCCCGCGTCCTGTTTTCCGACGCGCGGTACCAGCGCGCTTATTTCGGGGTCAGTCCGGACGCATCGCTGGCTTCCGGCCTGCCGACCTATCGTCCCAGCGGAGGAGTGCATGCCGTCGCACTCGCCAGTGGCGCGTCCTATTCATTGAGCAGCCGCTGGGGTTTATTTGGGTACGCCCGCTACGCGCGCCTGGTCGGGGACGCCGGCAAGTCGCCAATCGTTCGAAAGTTCGGCTCGCGCGACCAGCTGTCGGGCGGGATCGGACTAAACTACACGTTCATTGTCCACCGCTGAGACTGCGGCGGCCGCTTAGTCTCCAGCGCCGGGCTCCGGCGTGAAATATTTGTCGTACTTGCCCTCTTCGCCCTTATGCTCGTCGGCGTCGGCCGGCGTCTGGTCGTTCTTGCGGGTGACGTTGGGCCACTGGGCGGAGAAGGTGGTGTTGAGCTCGAGCCATTTCTCGAGGCCGCTTTCAGTATCGGGAAGGATGGCCTCGGCCGGGCATTCGGGCTCACACACGCCGCAGTCGATGCATTCGTTGGGGTTGATGGTCAGCATCACCTCGCCCTCGTAAAAGCAATCGACGGGGCAGACCTCGACGCAGTCCATATATTTGCATTTGATGCAGGCGTCGGTGACGACGTAGGTCATGGGTATGCGGTTCCTCCTATCCCGTCGCTAAGAGCGAGCGCCTATCACGTCAATCGGGCGGGTCAGGGCCAAGCTCCTGATAACAAGCGCGAGCCTCAGCCGCTGGGCCGCGCCGTGCGGGGAGGCTGAGCACGCGCAGGACCCTCACTTTGTCGTGCAGAGGCATTGCGATGACGCTCCCGACGCGGACTTCCTCGCTCGATTTCTCGACGCGCTTGCCGTCGATGCGCACGTGACCCTCGTCGACGACCGCTTGGGCGAGGGTGCGGCTCTTCAACAGCCTGATGAAGAAGAGGAAGCGGTCGATCCTCACTTCTTCTTGAGCTTCGCCAGCTCGGCAAAAGCGTGGGAGGATGGCGCACGCCGATCCGGGCGTGGGCCGCGCCGTCCACGCCAGCGCCATGCATCCCCGGCCTTAGTGAAGCCGACTTCGGCCATCAGGCGGGCGATGGCCTCCTCGTTGAGGCCGATCGACGTCGCAAGTTCGACATCGACTGGATTATCGCCGCCCGCCGAGCGGACGTGCCGAGCATGGCTGGCGAGCCGGTCGGCGAGGTCGATGCGGATCCACGTTCGGCCGAGCCGGCGATAGGCGAGCGCCGCGCCGCGCGCGTCGGCTTCGGCGTCGAGCGTCGCCGCGCCCGCCGGCGGAATGGCCGGCATCGGTTGCCCTTGGCGCACGGACAGCAGCGCCCCGCGCCAGAGTTGCGCAGCGGGCTTCAGCAGCTGCGGCTGGAAGACGTCGAGCGGCCCGAGGCGCACCCGCAGTCGATGCAGTGACTGACGGTCGGCCTGCTCGAGATGGCTGATCGCGCTCAGCACCGACTTGCGCGGTACGACCCCGCCCGCATCGCCGAGCATCGCGGCAAGCGCCCGGACGCCAGGGGTGCTCGACGGATCGGTGGCGGCTGCGGAGAGCTTTTCGAGGGGCTTGAGATGGGCTCCGATCTGGCGGTCGAGCCATTGCTCGAGGCGCGAACGCAACGCCCCGCGGCTTTGCGCAGAGAGTCGATCGAGCGCCCGGGCAGTGCGGATAGCTGGCTCGAGCAGCGAGCGCCCGGGAGCCAACCGGGCCAGCACATGACCTTCCCACGCGACGGCGAGAGCGCCCCCTTCTTCGATAGTGAGCTCGAATGTCTCATCGGGCGCGTCAATCAGTGAATTGGCCCGGCGGTCTAGCTCCTCGCCTAGGCGGCGCTCGGCGGCGGCGAGTAGCAGGCGTTTGTCGGCGAGGCGCGCGGACGGATCGACGCGGAACTCGAAGCCGGCGAGATGGCCGATCGGCTCGGGCCCGACGCTGACCTCGCCGTCCGCGGCGACCGTGACCGGCAATGCATCCGAGCCCCGAGCGCCGATGTCGCGCACGAGCACCGCCGTGCGCCGGTCGACGAAGCGCTGGGTGAGCCGCTCGTGAAGCGCGTCCGAAAGTCGTGCCTCCACCTCGCGCGTACGATCGGCCCATTTCGTCGGCTCCTTCAGCCAGTCGGCGCGGTGGGCGATATAGGCCCAGCTCCGGATGCCCGCGAGGCGGTCGGCCAGCGCCTCGATGTCCCCGCTGACGTTGTCGAGGCGCGAGACCTCTGCGGCGAACCATTCGTGCGGGATGTGGCCGCCTTCGCCGATGTAGCTGAACAAGCGACGGACCATGCGGGCATGGTGCATCGGTCCGACCTTGCGGAAGTCGGGAAGGCCGCACACAGCCCACAGCCTGCGTGCCTGCGCACCGCGCCGTGCGGCGATCGCCGGGTCTTCGGCGACGAGCTTCAGCACGGCAAGGTCGATCGCCTCGGGCGCGGAGCGCAGCACCGGATCGTCGCTCTTCAGCTCGAGGCTGGTGATCAGCCGTTTCACGTCGGCGAAATCGAGGTCGGCGTTGCGCCAATAAATCCAGTCGAGCGGGCGGAAGCGATGCTCCTCGATCGCGTCGATCTCCGCGTCGGTGAAAGCGGCACTTTCCTGCCCACCGAGGCCGAGCGTTCCGAAGCTGCCGTCCTTCTGGTGGCGCCCGGCGCGACCGGCGATCTGCGCCATTTCCGCGATGGTGAGGCGGCGGTCGCGGTGCCCGTCAAACTTTTCCAGCCCCGCGAAAGCGATGTGCGTCACGTCGAGGTTGAGGCCCATTCCGATCGCGTCGGTGGCGACGAGATAATCGACCTCGCCCCTCTGGAACATCGCGACCTGGGCGTTGCGGGTCGCGGGCGACAGCGCACCCATCACCACGGCAGCGCCGCCGCGGAAGCGCCGCAGCATCTCGGCGAGCGCGTAGACCTGCTCGGCGGAGAAGGCGACCACCGCCGAGCGCGGCGGGAGGCGCGAGAGCTTGACGCTGCCGGCGTAGCGCAGGGTCGAGAAGCGCGGACGGCTGACGATCTCGGCTTCGGGGAGAAGCTCGCGGATCATCGGCTTCAGCGTGTCCGAACCGAGGATGAGCGTCTCTTCGCGGCCCCGCGCGCGCAGCATGCGGTCGGTGAATACATGCCCGCGCTCGGGGTCGATGCCGAGCTGCGCCTCGTCGATCGCGGCGAAGGCGAAGTCGCGGTGCATGTCGCTCTCGTGGTGGCTGTCGCCGCCGGACACCGGCATGCTCTCCGCGGTGCAGAGGAAATAGCGTGCCTGGGGCGGGACGATCCGCTCCTCACCCGTGAGCAGCGCGACCTGCTTCTCGCCCTTCACCGCGACGACGCGGTCGTAGACCTCGCGGGCGAGCAGCCGGAGCGGGAAGCCGATGACGCCCGACGAATGGCCGCACATCCGCTCGATCGCCAAGTGGGTCTTGCCGGTGTTGGTCGGCCCGAGGATAGCCCGGACCGGAGCGTCTGAACGCGGCGCCATCATGTCGAATGTGGCAGCGCGGGACGGGAACGCAAGGTTCCTTCGACGAGGGGATTTTAGGCCCCTCTTAACCTTGTTTCGCCATCACGGAGGCCGTGTTGACGTCACGAAGCCATGCGCACCCGCTTCGGCGGTCCCTTCCACGTTCCTGGCCTCGCCGGGGCTGGAAGAGCGCGGGCGTGCTCGCGCTGCTGTGCAGCACGGTCGCCTGGGCTTCGTTCCCGCGGCCAGGGGCGGCCGAGCTGTCGAGCGACGAGCAGCGCCAGTGGCAGGCGCTTGAGGTCGCGCCGCTGTCCAACGGCGGCGTTACGGGCATGCCGATGGCGCCGACCGAGGCGGCGCAACCGATCGAATTCGCGCCCAAGCGCGCCACACCTTTCGCCGTTCAGCCCGTACTCGCGCCGAAGCCGTTGGTCGTTCCTACCGGGCCGACGCGCATCCGCGGCGTCGCAGGCGACGGTCTCTATTGGGCACTTCGAGCCGCAGGCGCATCGCCGCAGGTGGCGGCCGAATATCTCGCCGCGCTCGCGACCGAGATCGACGTCGGCGAGGTCGGCCCGGGTGACGGCTTCGACCTTGTGCTCGGGAGCAATCACGAGCTGCTCTATGCGGGCCTGAGCCGTGTCGGTGCCTCGGCGCTCCAGCTGGTGCGCTGGACCGCGAACGGGCGCAGCGAGTGGGTCGACGCCGCCAATGCCGAGCGGCCCGAGCCGGTCGAAAGCGGCATGATGCTGCCGGTCGACGGACACATCACCTCCTATTTCGGCGAGCGCTATCACCCGATCCTGCATTTCATGCGCTTCCATGCGGGCCTCGACATCGGCGCGAGCTGGGGAAGCCCGATCGTCGCAGCCGGCGACGGACGTGTCGTCGCTGCTGGCTGGGCCGGAGGCTACGGCCGCGAGGTGCAGATCGCCCACGGCGGCGGCCTCGTCAGCCTCTACGGCCATATGAGCGAGATCGTCGCCCAGCCCGGCAGCTTCGTCCGCCAGGGCCAGGTGATCGGCTACGTCGGTTCGAGTGGTCTTTCCACCGGGCCGCACGTCCATTTCGAGGTCCGGCAGAGTGGCCAGCCGGTGAACCCCCTCAGCGTTCGCTTCGCCAGCGCGCCGGTCGTCAACACACACCTCGCCGACGCCGTGAAGGCGCGGCTCAAGTCGCTGCTCAGCGTCGGCGTGAAGCGCAGCTGACCCTCTCGTCCGCTTCCCGGAAAGCTGACCCAGCGGCCCATCGGTAGAAGTTCTGATGGCGCGGCTCATCAGCAGTTGCCAATTGACAGCGAAGACGGTGCGGCAGACATTCCCGCAGCGGGAAGGTTTTGCACTCTGTTTATAAACTAGAACAGGGAGAGAGTGATGAAATCGAGACTAATCAGGGGCTTATCGCTGACGGCCTTCGTCTTCGTTGTCGGATGCCAGTCGACCGGAAGCGTGTACCGGCCATCGGCAATCGAAAAGAGTTTCTACAAAGAGTGCGCGGTCACGCCGGTGCAACCGCCTTGTGGGCACTCCTAACGTCCGCGCAGATCTTCATAGCTAGCCTGCTAGGCGAGTGAACGACGCTATTCTGAGCTCCCGTGCATGCGGGAGCTCATTGTAGTTCTTTCGGACTGAACTCCTGCCTACAAAGGCGTGCCGCTTCTTAGCGGCCGTGGCCTCTCCACCGCTTGATCGTGCGGTTGATGATGCCTTCCTCGTCCCCCGTCTCGCGCCACAGGCGGGAGAAGCTCGGGTCGGACGAGGCCGGGCGCTTCTCAGGCTCGAGGTCGTCGAAGCGGACTCGGATCGGGATCGCGACGCCTTCGCCGCAGGCGATGCACTCGCGGTTGCGAAGCGCAGGGATCGCGTCGAGGAAGCCGCGCGCGCCTTCGGGCATCGCCGCGCGGACGCAGGCCTGGTCGCGGTCGTTGTTGAGACGCATCGAGATGATCGTGCCGCACTGCGACAGCACGCCTTCGGCAAGGTCCGATGGACGCTGCGTGATGAGGCCGAGGCTGACGCCGTACTTTCGGCCTTCCTTGGCGATGCGCTCGAGGATGCGGCGGACGGCTTGGCCGGTCTCGGCATTCTCGTCCTTGGGAACGTAGCGGTGTGCCTCTTCACAAACGAGGAGGAGCGGCTTCTGCGCCTCGGTCCGCGACCAAATCGCATAGTCGAACACCATGCGGGCGAGCACCGAGACCACGACCGACGTGATTTCGGATGGAACGCCCGAGACGTCGACGATCGAGATCGGTTTGCCCTGGCTCGGCAGGCGGAACAGCTTGGCGAGAAGTCCCGGCATCGAATCGGATACCAGCATGCCTGAGAACATGAAGGTGTAGCGCGGGTCGGCGCGAAGCTCCTCGATCTTGGTCTTGAGCCGCTGGAAGGGAAGCGTGTCGCCGGTCCGGTCCAGCTTGCCCATCTCGTTGACGATGATCGTGTGCAGATCGGTCAACAGGTACGGGATCGGGCTGTCGACGGTGACCTTGCCGAACTGGCTCATGTCCTTGCCCTTGGTACGTGCGGCAAGCAGACACTTGGCGAGGATGTCGGCATCACGCTGGCGCTCGGCGCCATGTGTGGTGAGGATCACCTCGCAATGCTCGTCGAAGTTCATCAGCCAATAGGGCAGCTGGAGGTTGTCGACGTTGAACAGCTCGCCGCAGCCCTTGAAGGCGGCGGAATATTCGCCGTGCGGGTCGATCATCACGATGTGACCCTCGGGCGAAAGCTGGGAGATGCGGTGCAGGATCAGCGCGACGGAGGTCGACTTACCGGTACCGGTCGACCCCAGGATCGCGAAGTGCTTGGAAAGCATCGGATCGACGTAGAGCGCGCCGCGGATGTCGTCGGTCGGGTAGACGGTGCCGACTTCGACGTGCGGCTCGTCGCTCGCCGCGAACACGGCGCGAAGATCGTCGGTCGTGACCGGATACACTTCGCTGCCGGGAATCGGGTAGCGGGTGACGCCGCGGCGGAAGCTGCTCAGCGTTCCGGCGGAATCCTTGGTGCCTTCGCCGAGGAAGTCGACGTTCGCGATCAGCTCGCCGTTGTCGCCCGCGCGGAGCGTGCGGACGTTGGCGATCAGCCAGTTGTTGCCCTGGACCATCTTGACCTGGCTTCCGACCTGGCCCGACATAGCCACGGACGGATCGTTATGCGTCTGGAGAGCAGTCAGCGCCGGGCCGTTCATGCGGATCTGCGAGCCGGAGCCCGCGATCTCAATCACGTCGCCGATAGCGGCTAGCGGCTGCGCCTTGGCCTTGACCGTAGCGGCCGGCGTTTGCTCCTCACTGAAGCTGCTGACTTCATTGAGAAATTCACGCAGGTTCGGCTGTTCGTCCATGTTCATACCACTCCCCAAGGAACTCGCGGACCCACGAATTACAGAAGAGCGGTTAAAATTAACTTAGGCAGACGCCCCGTTCAGAAGCGGCGACGGAACGCGGCCGCGGCGGCCCAGCCGAGGCCCAGGGACAAGGCGACGCAACACAGGCCGTAGATCAGGCGGTGCCGGCGTGCGGCGACGGCGACGTAGCGCTCGAACCCCGACTTATCGATCTGGATGTCGCGCGTCGCCGCGGCGAGCACGCGACCGCGTTCGATGAGGAAGGTCTCGGCGGTATAGGTTCCTACGGGAACCTGGCTCGGAATCGTGATCGCGGCGCGGTAGAGCACGCCATCGGTGATTTCGACTCCTCGCGGGTTCTCGGCATAGAGGCCGGCGCGCGAACGGAGGTCGAGCAGGCCGGCCTCGAAGTGGCGCTCCCTTTCGGGGAGCGTTCCTCCACCGGGCGACAGCTGGAGATTGTGCAGGCCGAGCTCGTAAATGGACGCGGTGCGCTCGTCGACGAGCTCGCTGATCGGCCGCGACGAGGCGACCGAATAGAAGCTCGGGGCGGAGCGGAAGCGGCTCGAATCGGCGTTCATCCAGATGCCCGCGATCTTCTGCTTCTCGCGCAGGAGGATCGGCTGCACCGGCCCGCGGAGCACCACCGCGATGTCGACCGGCTGCTCGGGAATACGCCCGTCCGGATAGACTACCGCGCCGAACAGCAGCAGCTGAGCGCCGGAGAAGGTGTAGCGGATCTGGACCTGCCGCGAAGAGACGTCGGGAACGAGCTCGGGCTTGGCCGCGCCGATAAGAAGGGGGGCGGCGGCTGCGATGAGGATCGAGGCGAGGCGGCGGATCACAAATATTCGATCGAGAAGATCTCGTCGGGACGCCAGAACAGCCCCAGCGTCATTCTCAGCGCCACCAGCAGGATGATGACCGCGAGCGCGAGCCGAAGGTAATCTGGCTTGACGCGCGTCGTCAGGACTGCGCCATATTGGGCGCCGATAACGCCGCCGACGAGGAGCAGTCCTGCAAGCACGATGTCCACGGCGCGTGTCGTCAGCGCATGGACCATGGTCGTCGCGGCGCTCACGGCCAGGATCATGATGAGACTGGTGCCGACCACCACCCGGGCGGGCATGCCGAGCAGGTAGATCATCGCCGGCACGAGGATGAACCCGCCGCCGATTCCGAGCAGGACGGTAAGCGTGCCGGCGAGGAATCCGAGCGCAAGAGGCGCCATCGGCGAAATGTAGAGGCCCGAGTTGTAGAAGCGCCAGCGGAGCGGCAGGGAAGCCACCCAGCGGTTGTGCCTCGGCGGCTTTTCTACCGACGGCTTCGCCCCGACATAGCCGAGCGAAACCAGCGAATCCTTGAGCATGATGAAGCCGATCCAGCCGAGGATCAGGACGTAGAGAAAGTCGATGACGATATCGATCTGCCCCGTGGACTGAAGCGCCCGAAACAATGCCGCGCCGAAGAATGAGCCGAGCAGGCCGCCGACGATCATCACCGCCGCCATCTTCAGGTCGACACCGCCGCGCCGCATGTGGACCATCGCGCCCGAGACGCTTGCGCCGGTGATCTGCGTCGTCGCCGAAGCGACCGCGACCGTCGGCGGGATCCCATAGAAGATGAGCAGCGGCGTGGTGAGAAAACCGCCGCCCACGCCGAACATGCCCGAGAGCAAACCGACGACGAAGCCGAGGAGCACGATGAAGACGGCGTTCACGGCCTCTCCGGCGATCGGCAGGTAGATATACATCTGCGGTAAACGACTAGCCGCAAACGGCAGTCGTGGCCAAGTTACGAGCGCCTAAAAATCCCCAGCCAATGTGACCGCGGGACCCGACCCGGGAGAGGCGTTACCGGCCAGCCGTTGCCGCCAGTCGAAATGCACGCGAACATTGTTGCGCACGCGCATGCTGATCCGCGGTCCAGCATCGACGCGATAGAGCCCGGGCTGAGCACCGCCCCATACGCCGAAGCCGGCCGAGAAGTTCTTGTACACGGGCCGGGTGAGCGTCAGGCCGCCGTCGACGAACTTGTCGCGGCTACGCGCGCCGACCACGCCGGCCTGGAGGTAGGTGTCGAGCAGAAAATGCAGTGGCATCGGGCGGTCCCATAGGCCGCCCTCGAAGAACAAAGCGAACGCGCTGCGGCCACCGCCATACTGACCGACGCGCTGGCGCCGTTCGGCCGTGATCCACAGCGGAATACCGTGGAGCGGCTGGACCCGAACGCCGCCGGCAATCTCGCCGCCGCGACGCCCGACGTCCGAGCTGCTGCGGAAGGTGGCCGCTATCTGGCGCGTGAAGTTGTAGATCAGCCGCGCCCCGGCCTGGCTTCCGCCCAAGGACCCGCCGCTTGCCAAGGATTGTGGCCCCGCGATTCCGGCCTGCTGCGGACGCAGCATCGCCCACATGCTCATTTGCAGGCGATCGAGCCGTGGCTTCATCGGCGCGACCGGGACGCTGATCTGCGGTGCAACGACGCTCGACTGGAGCGGCGAGAACGACATTGCTGCGATCCGCGACAGCGGCCATTCGTCAAGCGCTGGACTGGGCGAATAGAATTGCGGCCGCGGCGTCGGAAGGATTTCGGTGAGCGCGGCCGACCGGGCGGGCAAGGCCGAGACGCGACTCATCCCTCCATAATAGATCGGCAGAATCACAGGCCGCATTGCAGCCGCCGGGTAACGCTGTCCGTAAGGCAATCCGGCACTGATCATCGGAGCCGCGGCTGCATCTTCCTGCGCCGGCGCGATCGGTTCG
Source organism: Sphingomicrobium sp. (assembly GCA_036275975.1). GTDB lineage: Bacteria > Pseudomonadota > Alphaproteobacteria > Sphingomonadales > Sphingomonadaceae > Sphingomicrobium. The sequence continues at coordinate 2,704 of DASUCP010000060.1, read as the reverse complement.
ATCGCGGGGAACTGCGTTGGAACGATCGGCGGCACCTTCGCTTCACTCTTCTCAATACCGACGAATTCCGCGCCGGGCAGCACGCCCAGCGTTGCCGCGCGAATGCCGGCCCATGCGATCACGATGAGCGACAGGAAGCGAAGCGACGGCCTCATCGTGGTAACTCCGCGGGAAAGATATGCTGGGTCTTGTCCCAGCGCTTTGCGCCTCCGCCGACGTGCAACGATAACGCGCGCGCCGCGGCGAGCATGGCGATGACATTGCCGACCACCAGGCGCGGGATCGACGTCAGGCCTTCACCCACACCGTAAGCATAAGCCGTGAAGCAGGCGCGCATGAGCACGCGCCAGCCGAGCAGCCAACCGTTCACCGTCAGCAGGACGATTAGGCCGCGATCGAGCCGGGCTTCGATCGGAGCGCCAAGCGCCTCCGCCAGCCACAGCTGGGACCAGAGCAAAGCAGCGACGTAAGCGGCAAGAAGAAGCAGCGCCGCGAGCGGTCCGCGCCGGTCCCGCATCCGCATCCAGCGCTCGCCGATGCCTCCGCTCCAGCCGAGGCGGTCCCACCCGGCCAGCGCAATCCCGCCGAGCCATCGCGCCTTCTGGCGAACCGCCGAGCCGAGCGTCGCGGGGAAATGCCCGCGGCTCGCGACAACACCGCGTTCGCCTGCGCGGGCGGGAATGCGCACGAACATGGTCTTCAGGCCGAGAGCGCCGATGCGGAGGCCAACCTCGTAATCCTCGGTCATGCTGCTTCCCGCAAACGGCTTGCCGTCCTGCATAGCCGCGAGCTGCGCCAAGGGCTTGCGAGCGATCGCGCAGGCGACTCCCGCAAGCGGAATCGCCGCTCCAACAGCTTCGCGCACCACGAGCTCCTTGATGTGCGCCTCGGCGAACTCGTCGCAATAATGGCCGCCGATCCAGCGCGAGTGCGGGTCTGGGAACGGCAGGACAGGGAGCTGGATCACTCCGGCGCGATCGATCAGGCGGTCGAAGATCCTGAGCTCGAGCGGATGCACCACGTCCTCGGCATCGTGGAGCACGATCGCCTTGGCCGATTTGTGCGACTGGACTTCATAGGCGACCAGAGCGTCGTAGAGATGGTTGAGGCAATCGGCCTTGGTGGTCGGACCATTGGCATCGATTCTGATGGCCTCGATCCGATCATCGCGGATGCTTGCAACCGCGGCGGCCGTCGCCGGATCGTTGCGGTAATAGCCGACGAAGATGCGATAGTCCGGATGGTCGATCCGATCGAGCGTTGCTCGAAGCATCGACGCGATCACCGCCGATTCATCCCACGCAGGAACAAGCATGGCGATGAAGCCCGGCTGATCCGCAGGCTCCAAATCGGTGGCGAACGCGCGCGGATAGCGGGTGTAAACGGCAAGCGAACGCCAGATCGCGCGGGCGAAATAGATCAGGTCAACGACCAAATCGTTGATCGCGAACAGGAAGAAGCCGACGCCGGCAAACAGCGCCAGTTCAGCCGCGACGCGGCTCAGGAATTCGGCAATGGCCATAGCCGCGCGAGGTGCCTACGCGAGCCAGCCGTTATGGATTGAGCTCGATCGGATCACGGCGCCCTCCCTCCCGCGGCGAATCATCCAAAACCGAGCCAGGGCCCAATGGCATAACCAAAGTTAAACAACAAGATTGCAAAAATTGGCGTCAGCCGTAGGCGCGGATGAAGAAGGTGATCGTCGTCGCAGCGGTCACCAGCAGGGTCCACGCCCGGACGGCGCCAGGCGGCAGGCGCTTGCCCACCTTGGCGCCTATCGAGCCGCCGAACACCGCGCCAACCAGCATCGGCAGGCACGCCGCCCAGCGCACGAGCCCGACGGCGATGAACACGATGGCGGCGGCGAAATTGGCGATCGACAGCACCCAGGTTCGTACCGAGAAGAGCGAGCGCGGGTGCGCTCCGGCGAGGAGGCCGTAGGTCGCGGTCAGCATCAGACCGACGCCGCCGCCGAAGTAGCCGCCGTAAATCGACAGCAGCGACTGCGCGACGACCAAAGTCGGCAAGCCGATCGTCACGCGCTCGTGCAGCCAGCTCGACGCGCTCTTGCCGAACAGCATCACCACGAGGCCGAGCAGAAGCAGCCAGGGAATGATGAAGTCGAATGCGCGGGTGGGGGTGACCACGAGCAGGAGGCTGCCGATTATTCCTCCCGCGAAGGTGATGCCGGAGAGCCAGCGGATGGGCAGGTCCCCGACGGGCTCCAGCTCCTTGCGATATTCGGCCGCGCTCGCTGCGGCGCCGGGGAGGAGCGCGACATTGGAAGTGGCGTTCGCCGCATTGGCGGGCAAGCCGAGGACGATCAGCGCCGGTAGCGTCGCGAAGGTGCCGCCGCCGGCAAGCGCATTCATCGCCCCGCCGACGCACCCAGCGCCGGCCGCCAAGGCTATTGCCGTGAGATCAGGCTGCAGCGCGGGCGCGGCGCTTGCGTTCGGCCGCGGTCTTCAGCTGGCCGCAGGCGGCATCGATGTCCCGGCCGCGCGGAGTCCGGACAGGCGCGGAAATGCCGGCTTCGAAGACGATATTGCTGAACGAGCGGATCCGCTCGTCGTCGGAGCATTCGTACGGCGCTCCCGGCCAGGGGTTGAACGGGATCAGGTTCACCTTGGCGGGAAGCTTGTACTTGCGAATCAGGCGGACGAGCTCGCGCGCATCCTCGTCGCTGTCGTTCTTGCCCTTCAGC
>DASUCP010000059.1:0-9188 GCA_036275975.1 Sphingomicrobium sp. | reverse complement strand
GTTCCGGCGATTGAGAAAGGACTCACCAGTGCTGACCATGACTGGCCTCACCAAGACCTACCGCACCGACACCGTCGAAACGACCGCGCTGGACAGCATCGACGTCGATATCGCCGACGGAGAGTTCGTCGCGATCATGGGCCCGTCGGGCTGCGGCAAGTCAACCCTGCTCAACGTGATGGGCATGCTCGATAGCCCCAGCACCGGAAGCTATGTGTTCAACGGGCAGGAAGTCGCCGGACTCGGCGAGGCGCAGCTTGCCGATACGCGCAAGAGCAACATCGGCTTCATCTTCCAGAGCTTCAACCTAGTCGACGAGCTCACCGTCCGCGAGAATGTCGAGCTCGCTCTGCTCTATCACAACTTCCCGAGCTCGGAGCGTCGCGAGCGCGTTGACCGAGTGCTCGACAAAGTCGGCATCGCCCATCGGGCCAAGCACCGCCCGACGCAGCTCTCCGGCGGCCAGCAGCAGCGCGTCGCCGTAGCCCGCGCGCTTGTCGGCGAGCCCAAGCTCATCCTTGCGGACGAACCGACCGGCAACCTCGACACCGCGCATGGCGAAGAGGTCATGCGCATGCTTCGCCAGCTCAATCAGGAGGGGTCGACGATCGTGATGGTTACGCACTCGCCGTCGCACGCCGATTTCGCGAGCCGCATCGTCAACATGCTCGACGGCCGCATCCTCCAGGAGCGGCGTCGGGCTGCCTAAGTCAACGCGTTCGGGAGTCCATTTCTTTGGATAGGACAGTTACCATGTGGCGGAATTACTGGACAGTCGCGGTACGCGCGCTTGCCAAGAGCAAGACCTATTCGATCATCAACATCGCCGGACTCGCGATCGGCATGGCCGCATGCGTGATGATTCTGCTCTACGTCCGCTACGAGCAGAGCTACGACAACTGGCTTCCGAACGCGGCGAACACCTACCAGTTTCAGGCCTGGTATCCCCATCCCAAAGAAGGCGACCCGATGCTCTCGCAGATGTCGGCCTACGTCTCGAAGGGAGCGATCAAGAAGGACTTCCCTCAGATCGAGCGCGCCGGCTATCTTCTAAGCTCGAGCCCGGTGATCATTAAGGACGGCCAAGCGTTTTCGACAGACGACTATGGCATCACCGACGATGATTTCCTGAAGGTGGTCGAGCTGCCGATGTTGTCGGGAACGACGCTGGTTTCTGACAACACGGCGGTCCTATCGCAAACCGAAGCGATCAAAAGGTTCGGCACGGACCAGGTCGTGGGCCGCACCATGACCGCCGTCTCAAAGGGTGTTTCGCACGATTACAAGATCACCGGCGTCTTCAAGGACATCCCCAAGAACTCGCATCTCAAGCTCAACGGAATCCTCCGCACAGACTTCAATGCCTATTGGGCCGACAGCCCCGAATTCCTGACGCAATGGGGCTGGCAGTCGGGCTGGGTCTATCTGAAGCTTCGGCCAGGGACCGACGTGGCGCAGATGCAGGCGCAGGAACCGGCATGGGAGAAGCGCAATGTCCCCGACGAGTTCATGGATGGCGTCAAATATAATCAGGGCGACGACCAGGACTGGCACTTCGTCAACGTTCGCGACGTCCACCTCGGTAGGGGCCAGAACGGTTCGATGACGCCCGGCAACGACCGGCAAACGATTACCACCTTCGCGATCATCGCGATGCTGATCCTTGCCATGGCGGTTGTGAACTTCACCAACCTCGCTACCGCTCGCGCAAGCCAGCGTGCTCGCGAAGTCGCGCTCCGGAAAGTGCTCGGCGCAACCCGCAAGCAGCTGATCGTGCAGTTCGTCGCAGAGTCCATCCTGATTTCCGCTGTGGCGATGCTGATAGCGCTGGCGCTGGTTGAGTTACTAGTGAGGCCCTTCGCCGCCTTCCTCGATGCCGGCATCACGCTTGATTATTTCGGCCGAGGCGGAATACTGCTGCCGGCGATCGCAATCACCTTGCTCGTCGGAATCATCAGCGGAATCTATCCGGCCTTTTTTCTGTCGCGCTTCCAGCCGGCGCAGGTGCTCAAGGCTAATCGCTCTGCAGCGGAAACGCCGGGATCAGGCCGCTTGCGGGCTGCGCTTGTGGTGCTCCAGTTCGCAGTCTCGATCGGCCTCATCATCTGCACTGCGGTCGTCTACGGCCAGACCGTCTACGCGCGTACCGCTGATCCAGGGTACAAACGCGACCACATCCTGCAGGTCGAGAATATCGGTCGACAGGAGCTGCTCGCGACCGACGAGACGATCGCCGAGCAGATGAAGAAGATCCCGGGCGTGATTGCGGTCGGCCGGACCGGACTCGGCGTCTCGACCAGCAATCACAATACAACCGGCGTCGTTCTGCCGGGGACGGTGAAGAGCATCGACATCGGCAAGTACGAGGTCGACCAGGGCTATTTCGACGCAATGGGACTGAAGCTCGTCGCCGGGCGCTGGTTCGAGGCGAACCGGGAGATGGACGACCAGACGGTGCCGTTCCCGACGGACCTCGCTGCGGAGCGGGCGATGGCTGCCCGCGGTGCGAACATCGTCATCAATGAGCTCGCCGTGAAGCGTCTTGGCTTCAAGTCGCCTCAGGACGCGCTCGGAAAGGTTGTCCGGAACGAGCTCTATACGAGGGGGACCGGCAGTTCGAACCTGACCATCATCGGAGTCATTGGCAACACCCGGTTCAGGTCAGCGCGCGACGCAATGGAACCATATATGTTCCTGAAGTCGCGGCATGGTCTCGGGTGGATGGACATCCGCTACCAGGGCAACCCGGCTCAGGTCCGCGCGGCGGTCGAGCAAAAGTGGAAGGAGTTAGCTCCTACCGTGCCGTTCGAAGCCAAGTACAGCGAGGACATCGTCAAGGATCTATACAAGGCGGAAAACTCGCGCGCCCAGATCTTCGCCGCCTTCTCCTTGCTGGCCGTGATGATCGGTTGTCTCGGCCTCTTCGGTCTCGCGTCATTCACGGCGGAGCGGCGGACCAAGGAAATCGGCATCCGCAAGGTGCTCGGCGCGCGCACCCGCGACATTGTGCGGCTGCTCGTGTGGCAGTTCAGCCGGCCGGTGATCATCGCCAACCTCATCGCCTGGCCCGTCGCGTGGTGGATGATGCGTGACTGGCTGAACGGCTTTGACGAGCGGATCACGCTGACGCCGATCCCGTTCGTGGTCGCCGCGGCGATCGCGCTCGGCATCGCCGTTGCGACCGTCGTCGGCCACTCCGTGAAGGTCGCGAGGGCGAACCCCATCCATGCCCTGAGGTACGAGTAAAATGGGCATCCGGAACAAGGTTGCGTCTTGGGAAAATCGTCTCGCCGTGTTCGAACGGCGCCTGCGACGTTAAGGTGAGTGGAGGCCCGAGCCGGAATCGAACCGGCGTGCAAGGATTTGCAGTCCTCTGCGTAACCACTCCGCCATCGGGCCCGGGAGTAGTGCAGCCTTTCCGCGAGCTTGGTGTTGCGGTCAAGCCTTCACGTACCCACGTTCGTTTCGATGAATGACGGTTGGCGGGGCGGGTACCTCCCGATATGAGCAACTTGAATTTTAGGTGTATTAGCGGCATATAACAGCAATGACGGTGAAGAGCCCAATTCCCGAATACGCGACCGCGCGTCAGGCGATGGTCGAGAGCCAGCTGAGGCCGCAGGGGGTGACCGATCCGGCGGTGCTGCGGGCCATGAGCAGCATCGAGCGCGAGAATTTCCTTCCGCCCGAAACGCGGCCGCTCGCTTATGTCGATCGCGCCGTCTCGATGGGTGAGGGCCGGTTCCTTTCAGCTCCGGCGGTTCTTGGGCAGCTGCTCACCCAGATGACGCCGCAGCGTGGCCAACGCGCGCTGGTCGTCGGTGCAGGCACCGGTTATTCCGCCGCCGTCCTTGCTGCCATGGGGCTCGACGTTACCGCGCTGGAAAGCTCGGGGGCGCTTGCATCGAGGGCACGCGAGCTTGGCGTCGAGGTGGTCCAGGGCCCGCTCGAAAAGGGCTACGTTGCGGATGCGCCCTACGACCAGGTGCTGATCGACGGAGGGATCGAATATATTCCGGACGTGATCATCGAGCAGATGGCCGAAGGCGGTCGGCTCGGAACCGCCCTCGTCGACCGCGGGATCACCCGCCTCATCGTCGGCCGCAAGGCGGGCATAGCATTCGGCTATTTGTCATTGAGCGATGCGGGGGTTCCCGCGCTTCCAGGTTTTTCGCGCCCACGGGCGTTCACGTTCTAAGAGGTTTTGGCCTGTGGTCCGTAAGTTCTTCACCGCGTCGCTGATCGCTGCCCTCATGGCAGGCACCGCCAGCGCCGACACACTGCGCGAGGCGCTCGTCTCGGCCTATCAGACGAATCCGACGCTGATGGGGCAGCGCGAAACCCTGAAGGCGACTGATGCGAACGTAGCGATCGCCAAGGCTGCGGGTCGCCCGCAAGTCAGCGGTACGCTCGGGCTCAACCGAAACCTCAGCCGGAGCGGCATTCTTATCGACTCGACCCAGACCGGGCCGGTCGTGTCGGGCGGACTCGATCTCAGCTATCCTTTGTTCAACGGCGGGGCCGTCAAGAATAATGTCCGCGCCGCCAAGACTCGCGTCGAAGCCGGACGAGCGACGCTCCGCGCGGTCGAAGGCGACGTCTTCACGCAAGCAGTCACTGCCTACATGGACGTGATTCGCGACCGGGCCATCGTCGAATTGAACCAGAACAACGTGAAGGTCCTCGAGACCAATCTCCAGGCGACGCGCGACCGCTTCCAGATCGGTGACCTGACTCGCACCGATGTCGCCCAGTCCGAGGCGCGGCTCCAGCTCGGCCGCGCGCAGCTTGCGACCGCCGAGGGAACCGCAACGGCCAGTGAAGCCAGGTACAGGCAGGTCATCGGCCATCAAGCTGGGCAGCTTGCTGCCCCTCCGCCCCTTCCGCCACTCCCAACGATGGCCGACGAGGCGGTAAGGATAGCGCTCTCCAGCAATCCGGATCTCGTGGCGATCAGCCGCGAGGCGATCGCCGCGGGCTATGACGTTCGTGTGGCGGAGGCGGGACGCCTGCCGACGCTGTCGGGCGATCTTTCCGCGACTTACATCAACATAATCAACGGCACTGGCACCGACCCTTTCACGGGTAAATCCAATCCAAGCAAAGGAACGACCGCCACGATCGGCTTAAATGCGCGGGTTCCGTTCTTCCAAGGTGGGCTGCCCGCAGGCCGAACCCGTGAATCGCAGGCTCTCGAGGGCCAGACTCTCGAGAGGGTCGTGGAGACGGAGCGCGCGGTGGTGCAGGCGGCCCGCGCAGCCTTCGCGAACTACCAGGCGGCGCAACAAACGATTCAGGCGCAGACCGTTGCCGTCCAGGCGAACGAGCTGGCGCTCGAGGGGAACAAGGCCGAACAGAGCGTCGGTACCCGCACGATCATCGAAGTGCTGAATGCCGAGCAGGAACTCCTTAACTCGCAGGTCGCGCTCGTGACCGCCAAACGCGACGCTTATGTTGCCGGCTTCACTCTTCTGAACGCGATGGGTCAGGCCGAGGCACAGGATCTCGGCCTCGATGGCGGTCCTCTCTACGATCCCCTCGGCAACTATCGTCGGGTTGCAAACAACTGGAGCGACTGGGCGAGCGATCCTCGCCACATTGCGGTCGCGACCCGTACGGTCGACGCGCAGGAAATGCCGGCTGCGCCGGTCGTCCTGCCGCCGCTTCTGAACTCACCGCAGACGCCGCCTCCAGCATCGCAGACCGGCATCTCGCCCAGTCAGGCGGATCATCCGAACACGATGCCTGCAGGGGTGACTCAGCCGCAGCAATAAGCGATAGCGCTGCCGTCATGGCGTCGCGCGAACCCTCGATGGAAGACATCCTCGCGTCGATCAAGAAAGTGATCGCCGAGGAAAAGGAGTTGCGCGCCGCCGCGCGGCCCATCGACACAATCGAAGACGAGCCGCTTCCCGAAGAGCAGTATGCGCAAGTCGACGACGTGCTCGAGCTCGACGAGCCCTTGGCTCCCCCTGCCGACCTCGGCCCGCCGCTGATCGATGAGGACACGGCCGGGCAAAGCCGGCAGTCGCTCGAGCAGCTGCAGACGGTTGCGGCCACCATTCCCGCGGCGCCTCAGATCAACCCGCTCGAAGAAATGGTGCGCGAAATGCTCCGTCCGATTCTCAAGCAGTGGCTCGACGAGCACCTGCCGCAAATGGTCGACGAGCATGTGAAGCGCGAGATCACGCGGATCACGGGGCGGCCGCTGTAGGAATTGCCGTTCGCGCACGCGCTCGCTACGCCTGCGTCATGAACAGGATCCCGCTCCTCGCCGCCGCGTCCTTCGTGGCCCTCGCGGCCGCGCCACTCTCGGCTCGTCCGATGACGGCAACCGACCTGCAGTCGATGCACCGCATGGGCGCTCCCGACGTGTCGCCAGATGGGCACTGGGCCGTCTTCACGCTGTCGAGCACCGACTGGACCAAGAACAAGCGCGTCAACACTCTGAACCTGCTCGACCTCACGAAGACGGGCGCGCAACCGCAGCCGGTCCGCGGTGCCGAAAAAGGCCATGACGCGGTATTCGGCCCCGACGACTCGCTGTGGTTCCTGATGCCGGTCGGCGATCACGATCAGCTGTTCCACATGACGATCGGCGGGAAGGCGGTTCAGGCGAGCAACTTCACCGACGATGTCGGCGGGTTCAAGCTGGCGCCGTCGGGCGATCGCCTGGTGGTCTGGGCGGACCGCGACCTTCGCTGCCTCGATCTCAATTGCGCAGGTCTGCCGCCGAAGCGGGAGACCGGCAGCGGCCGAACCTACGATCAGCTCTTCATTCGCCACTGGGATACCTGGGCCGAGCCGGGCGTGAAATCGCGACTGTTCGGCTTCCCGATAGCCGGTGGAAAGCTCGTGGGCCCCGGCGTTGCACTGACCGGCAATCTCGTCGGCGACGTGCCCTCGAAGCCTTTCGGCGGAGGAGAGGAGCTGAGCTTCACTCCTGACGGGCGCACTCTCTTCTTCGCGCTTCGCGAAGCTGGACGCATCGAGCCGCTTTCGACGAACTTCGACATTTTCGAGATTTCCGAGAACGGCAGCAAAGCGCCGGTCAATCTCACCGACGCAAATGACGCCACGGACACCCTGCCGATCGTCTCACCGGACGGCCGCACGCTCGCCTATGTCGCCATGGCGCGCCCGGGTTACGAATCCGACCGCACGGTGCTGATGCTGCGCGACCTCGCGACTGGCCAAGTCCGCCCGCTCACGCAGAATTGGGACCGCTCGGTTGGATCGATCGAATGGGCGAAGGATGGCCGCAGCCTGCTTGTTACCGCCGAGGACACGCTCGAAACGCCCGTCTTTCGCATTGACGCCGCTACGGGACAGGTGACCCGCCTAACGGCGGAAGGCTCGTTCGGAAATGTCCATGAGCTGCCCGGCGGAGCCGTCTTCGCGACGATGAATAGCATTCGCGCGCCGGACGACATCTACCGGATCGATGGCACCCGCGTCACCCAGCTCACCAACGTCAATGGCGCTGTGCTGGCGCAGCTTGATCCCGTCACCTTCACCAAGTTCAACTTCCGCGGCGCGAACAACGATCCGGTTTGGGGCTGGACCCTGAAGGCTGCCAACTCGACAGCCCCGCTGCCGATCGCCTTCCTCGTCCATGGCGGCCCTCAGGGCAGCTTCAACGATAGCTGGTCCTACCGCTGGAACCCGCGGCTGTTCATCGCGCCGGGCTACGCCGCGGTCAGCGTCGATTTCCATGGGTCCACCGGATACGGCCAGGCTTTCCAGGACGCGATCCACCAGAATTGGGGCGGCTGGCCGCTCGAAGACCTGCAGAAGGGGCTCGCCTACGCCACGGCGCACGATCCGCAGCTGGAGGCGAACAATGCCTGCGCGCTAGGCGGCTCCTACGGCGGCTACATGATGAACTGGATCGAGGGGAACTGGCCCGACCGCTTCAAGTGCATCGTCCAGCACGACGGCGTCTTCGATGCTCGCGCCATGGCCTATGAGACCGAGGAACTGTGGTTCGACGAATGGGAACACGGCGGCCATCCGTACTATGAAGCGCCGCAAGAGTTCGAAAAGTGGAATCCCGTCAACTACGTGGCGCGCTGGCGGACTCCGCAGCTGGTGGTTACCAGCGAACACGACTTCCGCATTCCGTACACCCAGGGCATTGCCGCCTTCACCGCCCTGCAGCGCCGCGACATCCCGTCGCGGCTGCTGATCTTCCCGGATGAGAACCACTGGGTGCTGAAGCCCAAGAACTCGGTCCAATGGTACGACGAGGTATTCGGCTGGATGCGGCAGTGGCTGGGGCGGGGACAGCCGGCTCCGGCGGCAGTGCCCGTCGCGCAACCTGCGCCGTCGAAGACCGAGCGAGGTTGATGCTGCAGCGCGGCACGTTTAGTCGCGCCGCATGACCGACCTTCCCAAGACCTTTGACCCGAAAGCGATCGAGGAGCGCTGGTACGCGCATTGGGAGAGCCGCGGGTTGTTCCGGCCCGACCGCCCGGATGCCGAGCCGTGGACGATCGTCATGCCGCCGCCGAATGTCACCGGCTCGCTCCACATCGGTCACGCGCTCGACAACACGCTCCAGGATGTCCTGGTTCGGCGCGAGCGTATGCTCGGCAAGGACGCGTTGTGGGTCGTCGGCACCGACCACGCGGGCATCGCCACGCAGATGGTCGTCGAACGCAACCTCGCCAGTCAGGGTATCAATCGCGCCGAGATCGGCCGTGAAGCCTTCCTAGAACATATCTGGGAATGGAAGGCGCAGTCCGGCGGCGCGATCACGCGCCAGCTGCGGCGCCTCGGCGCCAGCTGCGACTGGGCGCATGAGCGCTTCACCATGGACGAGCGCTATCAGGGCGCGGTCACCTACGTCTTCGTCGAGCTGTACAAGCGCGACCTGATCTATCGCGACAAGCGCCTCGTGAACTGGGACCCGAAGTTCCAGACCGCGATCAGCGACCTCGAGGTCGAGACGCGCGAGGTTCAGGGGAAGTTCTGGCATCTCAAATATCCGCTGGTGGATGGCAGCGGCTCGATCTCCGTAGCCACCACGCGACCGGAGACGATGCTCGTCGACATGGCGGTGGCGGTCCATCCCGAGGACGAGCGATACTGCGCGCTCATCGGCAAGCAGATCAGGCATCCGATTACCGGCCGGCTGATCCCGATCATCGCCGACGAGCATGCCGATCCCGAGCTCGGCTCCGGCG
>DASUCP010000058.1:0-7389 GCA_036275975.1 Sphingomicrobium sp. | reverse complement strand
AGCCAGCTGCCGCTGCTCGATGCTCTCGAAGCGAAATTGAAGGAATGAGACCATGATCCTTGCGTTGCTCGCCGCTCTTGCCGCCCAGACCGCCGCGCCTCCTGCGAAAGTCTGGCCGACCCGTGATGGCGACGTGGTGCTGAAGGATTTCCGCTTCCGCGACGGCGAGAGCCTGCCGCAGCTGCGGATTCATTACACCACGCTCGGACAGCCGCACCGCAACGCGGCGGGGCAGATCGACAATGCGGTGATGGTGCTTCACGGCACCGGCGGCGATGGCCACCAATTCCTTCGCCCCCAGTTCGCCGACGAACTCTACGGCCCCGGGCAGCCCCTCGACATCCGTCGCTACTACATCATTCTCCCCGACAATATCGGGCACGGGAAGTCGTCGAAGCCGTCGGACGGGCTTCGGATGAAGTTCCCGAAATACGATTATGCGGACATGATCGAGGCGCAGCACCGAATGCTGACCGAAGGCCTCGGCATCCGCCACATGCGCCTCATCATGGGCACGTCGATGGGCTGCATGCACAGCTTCATATGGGGCGAGATGTACCCCGATTTCTCAAGCGCGCTGATGCCGCTCGCTTGCGAGCCGATCGAGATCGCTGGCCTGAACCGCGGCTGGCGACAGCTCCTGATCGATGGCATCGAGAAGGATCCCGCGTGGAACGGCGGAAACTACACGAAGGAACCGGAGCAAGGGCTGAAGACCGCCGCCTCGATCCTTGTGATCGCGGGAGGCGCGCCGCTCTACCTGCAGAAGACCTATCCGACGCGCGATGCGGCTGCTGCCGCCGCCGAACAGGGAGTAGCGCGCGAGTTGGCGGACATGGACGCCAACGACACGATCTACCAGTTCGATTCCTCGCGGAACTACAATCCGTGGCCCGGCCTCGAGAAGATCACCGCGCCGATGACGTGGGTGAATTCGGCGGACGACTTCATCAATCCGCGCAACCTCGACGTGCCCCAGAAAGCGGTGAAGCGGATGAAGAATGCGCGCTTCCGGCTGATCCCGGAGAGTGCCGAGACGCACGGCCACGGCACCCACACCTGGGCGAAGTTCTGGAAGGCGGATCTCAGCGCGCTTTTGGCGCGGACGGCGAAGTGACGTCGTAGGCGGACACGTGGTTCATGGTGATGAGCCACTTGCCTTCGATCTTGCGGAACAGGCGCGTGTTGACGCCCTGGGTGACGCGCGTGCCGCGGACGAGGCGATATTGGCCGATGAGCATCGCCGCGTCAGGCGCGAGGATGTCGACCTTCATATTGTAGAAGTGGAGCTTGCCTCGGCGCTCCGCTGAGCCGCCGTAATCGCGGATATAATGGTCGAGCGTGCCCTGCCAGCCGGCCTGGAACTTGCCGCCGGAGACGAACACCACGTCGGGATTCTTGAAGCCGGCCATGTAGCCTCGGAAGTCGCCGTGATTCCACGCGCTCTCCATGCGGTGGATCGTGTTGAGGATCGCGGCGCGATCGGCCTGCGGACTGGCGGCAGCGAGAGCGAGGAAGGCGATGAGGCTCACAGCTGGAACTGCCCCGCGATCACCGTGTGGCAGCGGCCGCCAATCAGGGCGCGGTCGCCCTCGAGGCGGCAACGGAGGACGCCGGTCCGCGCGCTCGCCTGCAACGCGGTAAAGTCGTTGCGGCCGAGCCGCTGCGCCCAATAAGGCGCCAGCGCCGCGTGAGCAGAGCCGGTAACCGGGTCCTCGTCGATCCCGAGGTAAGGCACAAATACACGGCTCACCACGTCCTGGGTGCGGCCCGGAGCGGTCACCACCGGCATCCGGTGAATCTTGCCGAGCGCACGGAAGTCCGGCTTCAGCGCTCGCACGGCCTCCTCGTCGGCGATCTCGACGATTGCTGCGTCATTGTATCCGTCCGCGAGCCACACTGGCGCGTCTTCTATCCCGAGCGAGCTGCAGAGTTCCGGCTCCTGCACCTTTGTCAGCTTTGCAGCGCGCATATCGAGCTCGAGCACATCCTCGCGCCGCGTGACGATGAGCATGCCCGAAACCGTCGAAAAACGCAGCGGATCGCTGTGGATCAGCACATGGCCCGCAGCGAGCGTCGCATGACCGCACAGCTCGACCTCGGCTGTCGGCGTGAACCACCGGAGGTCGTAATCTGCGTCCTCGCGCTCACTCGGCACCGTAAACGCCGTCTCGCTGAGATTATTCTCGGCGGCGATGGCCTGCATCAACTCGTCATCGAGCCACTTCTCCAGCGGCATGACCGCCGCCGGATTGCCGGTTAGCGGACGCTCGGCGAAGGCATCGACCTGGAAGAAGGGAAGGGTGGTCATTCGGCTTTCTCGGTGATGTCGGAGGGAAGCAGCGTCTCGCGGTCGGTTTGTCCCTCGGGATCGACGTGGATCAGGATTTCCGTCCCCGGAAAGCGCTCCTGGAGCTGCTCTTCGACCACGTCGAGGCGATCGTGCGCCTGCTGCACCGTCCATTCCGCAGGGACCCAGACGTGGAACTGGACGAAGCGCAGCGTGCCGCTCTTGCGCGTCCTCAAGTCATGGAGGCCCTGCAGCTCGGGATAGTCGGATGCGGCGGCGAGAAACTCCTGCCGCTCCTCCTCCGGCCATTCACGATCCATCAGCTGGTGGATCGCCTCGGCCGATGCGCGGTACGCGCCCCACAGCAGCCAAAGCGCGATCAGGATGCCGAACACCGCGTCGGCACCTCCGACATGCAGCGCCTGGTCGAGCAGAAGCGCGACGATCACGGCGCCGTTGAGGAACAGGTCCGACTTGTAATGGACGTTGTCGGTCTTGATCGCGACCGAACCGGTGCGGTCGATCACGCGCTTCTGGTACCATAGCAACACGAAGGTGAAGGCGATCGCGAGGACCGAAACGGCGATGCCCGCGTCCAGGGCCTGCGTCTCTGCACCGTTGATCAGCCGGTCGATCGCGCGCCAGCAAATGCCGATTGCCGAAATGGTGATGAGGACAACTTGGGCCAGCGCGACGAGCGCTTCCGCCTTCCCGTGGCCGAAGCGATGGTCGCTGTCGGCAGGGATCGCCGCAATGCGCACTCCGACGAGTGTCGTAAGGCTGGCGATCACGTCGAGCGCGGTATCGGCGAGCGACCCGAGCATGGCGGTCGAGTCCGTCAGCCAGGCTGCCCACGCCTTTGCGACGAGGAGAACGAGCGCGAGCGTGACGCTCGCAAGCGCGGCCCGGGTGGCATGCACCGAATGCTGGGCAGCGATCTTGGCCGTGGTCACGGGTAGAGCAGCCCTTCGCGCCAGCCGTCGCCCTCGCGGGTGAACACTCGGCGCTCGTGGAGCCGGTGCGGTCGGTCGGCCCAGAACTCGAAAGTCTCCGGCTTCACGCGAAATCCGCCCCAGTGCGGTGGGCGCGGAACGTCTGCGCCTTCATATTTCGCGCTCACATCCTCGTATTTCTTCTCGAACTCGGCCCGGCTCGGCAGCGACCACGACTGGTTCGAAGCCCACGCGCCGAGCTGCGAATCCCGGCTGCGGCTTGCGAAATAGGCGTCGGCCTCCTCGCAGGAGACGATGCTCACCGGCCCCTCGATGCGAATCTGCCGCCGCAGTGGCTTCCAGTGGAAGAGCAGTGCCGCATGTGGGTTGGCGGCGAGTTCCTCGCCCTTTCGGCTGCGCTGATTGGTGTAGAACACGAACCCGTCCGGCCCGTGTCCCTTCAGCAGCACCATGCGAACCGACGGTCTCCCGTCCGGCGTCGCGGTCGCGAGCGCCATCGCTTCCGGATCGTTGATCTCGCTTGCCCGCGCTTCGGAGAACCATTCGTCGAACAGCTGGAACGGATCGGTCGCCATCGTGCGTTGGGCCTTAGGCTTGGCCCTGCCGGAACGGCAACCCATCTGGTCAGGCATGGATCGTTACGGCATGGAGCGTGAATGGCACTCGACCTCTACCAACGCTTGGGGCTGAAGCGCGGCGCGAGCGAGGCGGAGATCAAGAAGGCTTATCGTAGCCTCGCCAAGCAGCTTCACCCGGACCGAAACAAGGACAATCCGAAGGCTGCCGAGCGTTTTGCCCAGGTCACGGCGGCGTACGACCTCCTCTCCGACAAGGACAAGCGCGCCCGCTACGATCGCGGCGAAATCGACGAGGACGGCAATCCCAAGATGCCGTTCGGCTCCGGATTCGGTGGCTATTCGGCCGGACCGCAGCCCGGCGCTGGCGGAGCGCAGGGTTTTGAGAATTTCAACTTCGGCGGTGCCGACGCCGGTGACCTCAGCGATCTCTTCGAAGGGCTGTTTGGCGCAGCAACGCGCGGGCGTCAGCGAGGCGGGCCGTTTGGTGGCTTTCGCCAACGCGCTGCGCCGCCGCAGAAGGGCGCCGACGTGGCTTACCGACTAAAGGTGCCGTTCGACGATGCGGTCGCTCTAAAGCCGCAGCGGATCACGCTGGCTGACGGCAAGACGATTGACCTCAAGCTCCCGCACGGGCTCGAGGATGGCACCAAGATCCGCCTCGGCGGAAAGGGGCAGGAAGGTCCAGCCGGCCGTGGTGATGCGATCGTCACAATCGAGATTGGGCCGCATCGCTTCTTCACCCGCGACGGCAACAACATCAGGCTCGAATTGCCGGTCACGCTCAAGGAGGCGGTGATCGGCGCGAAAGTGAAGGTCCCGACCCCGGAGGGGCCGGTGATGCTCACCATTCCAAAGGGCACGAGCTCGGGGAAGGTACTCCGCCTCAAGGGGCGGGGATTTACCGGAAAGGATGGCAAGCGGGGCGATCAGCTCGTGACTGTCGAGGTCGACGTCCCCGCGCACGACGCCGAGCTCCAGAAGTTCGCTGAAGGCTGGAGCGGAGGCGGCAACCCTCGAGCGGGCCTTGGTGTATAACTCGAACGGCTGAATGAGAGACACTTCCCCCCAGTCACCCGAGGCCCGGCGTAAGCGGCTCGCCAGCATGCGTGCCGCCTTCGGCACCGAGGTCGAGGAGAAGCTGAAGCCCCGGCTGACGCCGTGGGAAGTTGTGAAGCGCGTCGCGGTCGGCGTTTACAACGACGGCTTCATTCACGCGGGCAACCTCGCTTACTTGTCGATTGTCGCGCTATTCCCGTTTTTCATCGTCGCGGCCGCCGTCGCCCACATCCTCGGTGCGAACCAGGACGCGATGCTGACCGTCACCAACGTCTTGAGGCGGCTGCCTCCGGATGTCGCCGCGACGTTGCGCGAACCGATCGAGGAGGTGCTGACCGTCCGCACCGGCACCTTGCTGTGGCTCGGCGCAATCGTGGGCCTGTGGACCGCGACGAGCTTCGTCGAGACGATCCGCGACATCCTGCGCCGCGCCTATGGCGTCAAATATTGTGCGCCCTTCTGGGAGTATCGTCTCGGCTCCATCCTGCTCATCCTCGGCGCCGTGCTGCTGCTGATGCTCGCGTTCGCCGTCAGCGCGACGCTGACGGTCTTGCACCACCTGATCGAGCAATGGTTTCCCCTCGCTCAGAACGTGGCGTCGACCCTGGGCCTGTATCGATTGGTCCCGGCGGCGACCCTCTTCTTCACCTTCTACGTTCTGTTCCTCGCGCTGACTCCTTCGCGCTACCGCAGGCGATGCAGAAAATGGCCGGGCGCGCTTTTGATCACCGGTTGGTGGCTTGGCACAGTCGAACTCCTGCCGCCGGTGCTGGAGCTGTTCGGCGGCTACACGCGAACCTACGGCAGCCTCGCCGGAGTGATGATCGCCCTCATCTTCTTCTTCGTCGTGGGTCTTGGCGTGGTGATCGGCGCCGAGCTCAATGCAGCGCTGGCCGAAAGCGGCGCGACCGCGCTAAAGGGCGAGCTCTATACCGGGCCATACACCGACGAGCTTGAAGTGGAGGAGCCGCAGCCCGGCGAGGACGTTGAAGCTGTGCTGGAAACAGGGGGAACGCGACTTTGAGTCAGTTGATGAAAGGCAAGCGCGGCTTGATCATGGGGCTTGCCAACGAACGCTCGCTCGCATGGGGCATCGCGCGCGCCATCGCGGGCGAGGGCGGCGAGCTCGCTTTCTCCTATCAGGGCGAAGCGCTCGAGAAGCGGGTGCGTCCGCTGGCGATGGAGCTCGGTTCCGATCTGCTGGTCGACTGCGACGTTTCGGACATGAAGGCGCTCGACAAAACCTTCGATGCGCTGAAGGAACGGTGGGGCGGTCTCGACTTCGTCGTTCACGCGATCGGCTATTCCGACAAGAATGAGCTCAGGGGCAAGTTCGTCGACACGTCGATGGACAATTTCCTGATGACGATGAACATCTCGGTGTTCAGCTTCGTCGCGGTCGCCAAGCGTGCGCGGGCGCTGATGACCAACGGCGGCTCGCTCCTGACCCTGACTTATTACGGTGCCGAGAAGACGATCCCCCATTACAACGTCATGGGCGTCGCCAAGGCAGCGCTCGAGAGCAGCGTCAAATATCTCGCAGTCGATCTCGGCCCCGAGGGCATTCGGGTCAACGCGATCTCCGCAGGTCCGATCAAGACCCTCGCCGCGAGCGGCATCGGCGACTTCCGCTACATCATGAAATGGAACGAGCTGAACTCGCCGCTTCGGCGCAACGTCACGATCGAGGACGTTGGCGGTGCGGGCCTTTATCTGCTGAGCGATCTGGCGTCGGGGGTCACCGGCGAGGTCCACCATGTCGACGCCGGCTACAACGTGATCGGCATGAAGGCCGAGGACGCGCCGGATATCTCTACGGTCTGATGGCCGAGATCGCCCGCCACGTCCGAGTCAGGGGCCACGTGCAGGGCGTCTTCTATCGCGCGTGGTGCCAGGCGCAGGCGCGGGAACTGGCGATTAGCGGCTGGGTCCGCAACTGCCCCGACGGGTGCGTGGAAGCGCATGTACAGGGTGAGGAGGGCGACGTCAGCCGGATGATCGAGCGAATGCGCGCCGGGCCTGCGAACGCCCGCGTCGATGACGTGGACGTCGAGAGCGCGGCGCTCGACGGCAGCGGTCGCTTCGAACTCCGGCGCTAACTCGCGAAGGGATCGCGAACCAGGATCGTGTCGTCGCGTTCCGGTGATGTGCTGACCAGCGCCACCGGGCAGCGGATCAACTCTTCGATCCTTCGGACATATTTGATCGCCCGCGCGGGCAAGTCCGCCCAGCTGCGCGCACCCTGCGTAGATTCGCACCAGCCCTTGATGTCCTCGTAGACCGGCTCGACGCGCTGCTGGTCGGCGGCGTGCGCGGGCAAATAATCCAGCTTCTTGCCGTCGAGCTTGTAGGCGGTACAGACCTTCACCGTCTCCAGCGTGTCGAGGACGTCGAGTTTGGTCAGCGCAATGCCGGTCACGCCACCCACGGCGACCGCCTGGCGGACCAGAACCGCGTCGAACCAGCCGCACCGGCGCTTTCTTCCGGTCACTGTGCCGAACTCGCGCCCGCG
>DASUCP010000057.1:0-2035 GCA_036275975.1 Sphingomicrobium sp. | reverse complement strand
ACCAGGTCGGCGGTCGTCTTCAGCTTCAGCTTCCGCATCGCGCTGGCGCGGTGGGTCTCGACCGTCTTGATGCTGATGTTCAGCCGCGCGGCGACTTCCTTGTTCAGTCGCCCTTCCGCGACCTGCTGGACGATCTCGCGTTCCCGATGGGTAAGGCTGCTTGCGAGCTCGTTCGGGATGGTCTCCAGCAGTTGCGCGAGGAGCGTGTCGGAGATCACGCCTGAGAAATAGGGCCGGTGGATTGACAGCGCGTCTAGTGCGGCGAGCAGGTGCTCCTCGGTATCGGACTTGAGGACGATACCGCGAACACCGGCGCGAAGGACGTCCATCACAATCTCTTCGCGGTCATGCATGGTGTAGAGCAGGATTTCGATCCGCGGGAGCTCACGCTTGAGCGCGTGCGAGAGGTCCAGTCCGTTCAGCTCCGGAACTGAAAAATCGACGATCGCGATATCCGGCCGGGTTTCCTTCGCGAGCTCGAGCGCGGTTCGGCCGTCGCCCGCCTCGGCAACGATCTGATAGTAAGGTTTGCTCTCGAGAAGCTGACGAACGCCGCGGCGCAAGGCCTGGTGGTCGTCCACAAGCATGATGCGTCGAATTGGAGTCGTCATGCGAGCCGGCTCGTTCCTATTCCCCGTTTATACGCCTCACTCGCGCGGCCCGCCGCGTTCGCTGCACATGCCCGAATCGCGAAGCCCCGCTCGAAAATGCGCCGAAAACCGGCGCTTTCTGATTCTTCCTACGCGGCACTCTAGCATTTCCAATCAGGGTAAACCCACAGGCCAAACGATTCGAGAAATCGCGTTGGCGCGACGCATCGCCGTGAGGCCCCAGAAACTCAGCGTCGTTCCCCCGCCGACATAGGGAATTGCCTGATGGTGAGCACTTCCGCCGCCTCATAGTCCCAATGCCGAAAGCCGCTTCACGGCAGCTGAGGAGTGCCGCGCATGACCCTCTATCGATCGATTATCCCAGCCGTTGTGGTGCTCGGCCTGACCACCGCGTGCTCGAAAACTCAGGAGGCCTCAAAAACCTCGGAGAATACGGCTCAAGCCGAACAAGCCTCCTATCCGGATTGGACCGGCAAGGAGGCGCCGGCGCCTCAATCGACGGTCGATCCGAGCGCAGTGGCCGCGATCCAGGCGATGAGCACCTACCTAGCCGGGCTGAAGACCTTCAAGCTCAACACGGTTGGCACCATGGACGTGGTGACCGCCGATGGTCAGCGCATCCAGGTCGACGGGACCACTCAGTACGAGGCGAAGAAGCCCGGAATCCGGATCCACTACGACAGCGATATCAAGAAGCGCGATTTCTATTACGACGGGAAGAACTTCACGACCTACTCGCCGGCCCTCGGATTCTACTCGACGGTGCCGGCGCCCCCGACGAACAAGGAGTTTCTGGACGCGGTCTATGACCATTATGGCATTCGCTTGCCGCTGGAGGACCTGTTCCGCTGGAACGACAGCCGCGGCGAGCGGATCAGCGGTTTGCGCTCCGCAGGCAATTTGGGCACCGTCACGCTCGATGGCGTGAAGACCACCCACTATGCCTTCCGCGAACCGGACGTCGACTGGGAGGTCTGGATCGACCAGGGCGACAAGCCGCTCCCGCGGAAATTGTCGATAGTCGACCGAACGGACCCGGCGCGGCCCGCATTCACGACGCGCCTGTCGTGGACGGTCAATCCGGCGCTGTCCGACAGCGACTTCACCTTCAAACCCGGCCCGGACGCAAAGAAGATCCCGATGGCCGAATTTCATAAGGAGTAGCGGGGATGGCCAAGCGCACTTGGTATCGCTTCGGAAGCGCAGCCGCATTCCTCGCGCTTCTGATCTACGCAGCCGATGAGGGCCTCGCACGAGGGGGCGGCGGTCGCGGCGGCGGCGGCGGTCGCGGCGGCGGTGGCGGTTTCAGCCGCGGTGGCGGCGGCGGCGGCGGATTCAGCCGCGGCGGCGGTGGCTTCGGCGGCGGCGGTCGCATGAGCGGCTCGTCCAGCTTTGGCCGCGGGGGCAACGGCGGCTTCAGCCGT
>DASUCP010000056.1:0-7792 GCA_036275975.1 Sphingomicrobium sp. | reverse complement strand
GGTACAGCATGCCGATCTCCGGGACGCCGGCGACTTCGGTCGAGAAGCGGACGCAGCGGGTGCACTGGATGCACCGGGTCATCGCGGTCTTGATGACCGGGCCCATATATTTGTCGTCGACCGCGCGCTTGTTCTCGTCGAACCGCGTGTAGCTTCGGCCATAGGCCATCGCCTGGTCCTGCAGGTCGCATTCGCCGCCCTGGTCGCAAATCGGGCAATCGAGCGGGTGATTGATGAGCAGGAACTCCATCACCCCCTCGCGCGCCTTCTTCACCATCGGCGTGTCGGTGCGGATCGTCTGGCCGTCTGCGGCGGGAAGCGCGCAGCTCGCCTGCGGCTTGGGCGGCCCGGGCGCGACCTCGACCAGGCACATGCGGCAATTGCCGGCGATGCTCAGCCGCTCGTGATAGCAGAAGCGCGGGATCTCCTTGCCCGCGAGCTCGCACGCCTGCAGCACGGTCGCGCCCTGCGGGACCTCCAGTTCAACGCCGTCGACGGTGACCTTAGGCATCGTCGTCCTTCTTCTCGCGAGTGCGGGTGATCTGCGTGATGCGCGGCCCGCCGCCACGCGCGGCCAGCAATGCGATGACGGCAACGATCGCAACGATGATGACGATGGTCTGCGTGCTCATTCCGCGGCCTCCAGCAAGGTGCGGCCCGTTCGCTCGGCGATCCGGCGTTCCAGCTCGGGGCGGAAATGGCGCACAAGTCCCTGGATCGGCCAGGCGGCGGCGTCGCCCAGCGCGCAAATGGTGTGGCCCTCGACCTGCTTCGTGACGTCGAGCAATTTGTCGATGTCCGCCACCTCGGCGTCGCCTTCGCAGAGCCGCTCCATCATCCGCCACATCCAGCCGGCGCCCTCGCGGCACGGGGTGCACTGGCCGCAGCTCTCGTGCTTGTAGAAATAGCTGATGCGGCTGATCGCGCGGACGATGTCGGTCGACTTGTCCATGACGATCACCGCTGCAGTGCCGAGGCCTGAGCCGAGCGCCTTCAGCCCATCGAAGTCCATCGGTGCATCGGCAATCTCCGCCGCAGGAACCAGCGGCACCGACGACCCGCCCGGGATCACCGCGAGCAAATTGTCCCAGCCTCCGCGAATTCCGCCGGCATGCCGGTCGATCAGCTCGCGGAAGCTGATACCCATGCTTTCTTCCACCGTGCATGGACAATTCACATGGCCGGAGATCTGAAAGAGCTTGGTGCCCTCGTTCTTCGGGTTGCCTATGCTTGCGAACCATGTCGCGCCCCGCCGCAGGATGGTCGGGGTGACCGCGATGCTCTCGACATTGTTGACGGTTGTCGGGCAGCCGTAGAGACCGGCGCCGGCGGGGAACGGCGGCTTGAGGCGCGGCTTGCCCTGCTTGCCCTCCAGGCTTTCGAGCATCGCCATCTCTTCGCCGCAGATGTACGCGCCCGCGCCGCGGTGGACGAATACGTCGAAATCGTAGCCGCTGCCTGCCGCGTTCTTCCCGAACAGCCCGGCGTCGTAGCATTCCTGGACAGCTTTCCGCAGGACCTCGGTCTCGCGGATGAATTCGCCGCGAACGTAGATGTACGCCGCCCGCGCGCGCATCGCGAAGCCGGCTACAAGCGCTCCCTCCAGGAGCTTGTGGGGATCGTGGCGAAGAATTTCGCGGTCCTTGCACGACCCGGGCTCGGATTCGTCAGCGTTGATGACCAGGAAGTTGGGTTTCCCGGGTTTCGGCTCCTTGGGCATGAAGCTCCACTTCATCCCTGTCGGGAAGCCCGCGCCGCCGCGACCGCGAAGTCCCGACGCCTTCACCGCATCGATGATCGCGTCCGGTCCGATCGCCAGCAGGGCTTTGGTATTGTCCCAATCGCCGCGCTGCTGCGCAGCCTTCAGCCACGGCTCCTGGAAGCCGTAGAGGTTGGTGAAGATGCGGTCCTTGTCCGCGAGAGGTCCGGTGTAGCCCATCAGTGCGCCGTCCCACTTGCGAAGAACCAGATCAGGAACACGGCGATGAGCGCCAAGAGCCCAAGCTTGATCACGCCTTTGACGAACCTGAAGGCGAGCAGCGCGAGCACCACGGCGACGATGATGGCCAGAGCGGTCATTTGAGGCGCTTCGTCCCCGTATTCTCGACCAGCTTGACGACGCCATAGACAACCAGCCCCGCGACAACGAGGCCGACCAGCAGTCCGATCAGTCCTTTGAGGATCTTCCACACGACGATGATCACGACGATCGCGACGATGATCTTGAGGACATCCTTCACTGGGCGCCCTCCCCGCCGACCGGCCCAGCCGTCGGCGTCCATTGGGCGCGATAATCGTAATTGCGCTCCGCCATTTTCTTGAGCGTCGTGGGCCCGCCCGCCGGGCAGCTCGTCTGGCGATCGTCCTGCGGCCCGGACTTCGGCGTCTTGCCGGCCGCGAGCGCATCGAGGATCGCCGTCATGCTCTCCTCGGTCAGGTCCTCATAATTGTCGTCGTTGATCTGGGCCATCGGAGCGTTCGCGCAGGCGCCGAGGCACTCGACCTCGGTCAGGGTGAACAGCCCGTCCTCGGTCGTGTGGCCCTTCTTGAGGCCACGCTTGTAGCAGGCCTCGAACACGTCGTCGGAGCCGCGCAGCATGCACGGCGTGGTTCCGCACACCTGGACGTGGAAACGTCCGACGGGCTCGAGGTTGAACATCGTGTAGAAGGTCGCGACCTCGAGGATTCGGACGTAGGCCGTTTCAAGCTCGCGGGCGACGAACTCCATTACCGGGATCGGCAGCCAGCCCTGCGTATTCGTCTCCGCGCCGACCTGCCGCTGCGCAAGATCGAGCAACGGGATCGAGGCCGACATCTGCCGCCCCTCCGGGTAGCGCGCGATGATCTCCTTCGCCTTGCGCGCATTCTCGTCGGTCCACTGGAAATTTTCCCAGTGGGCGCGCTGCTCCGGGCTGTCGAGGATCCCTGCCTGACCGGCCATTAGCGATCCACCTCCCCGAACACGACGTCGATTGCGGAGAGCACCGCGGTGGTGTCCGCGAGCATGTGGCCCTTCATCATGAAGTCCATGGCCTGGAGGTGCGAGAAGCCGGTCGGGCGGATCTTGCAGCGGTAGGGCTTATTCGTGCCGTCAGCGATGAGATAGACGCCGAACTCACCCTTGGGGCTCTCGGTCGCGACGTACACCTCGCCCGCGGGCACGTGATAGCCCTCTGTGTAGAGCTTGAAGTGGTGGATCAGGGCTTCCATCGACGTCTTCATCTCGGCCCGGCGCGGCGGGAACACCTTGGAGTTGGCGCCGATCGGCCCCTTCGGCATTTCCTTGAGGCACTGGCGCATGATCCGTGCCGACTGCCGCACTTCCTCCACGCGCACCATGAAGCGGTCGTAGCAGTCGCCGTTGGTCCCGACAGGGATGTCGAAATCCATCCGGTCATACACTTCGTAGGGCTGCGAGCGGCGGATGTCCCACGGGATGCCGGCGGCGCGGATCATGGGACCAGAGAAGCCCCACGCGATCGAGTCTTCCTTGCTGACAATGCCGATGTCGACGTTGCGCTGCTTGAAGATGCGGTTGTCGGCGACGAGGCTGATGCCGTCCTCGAACAGCTGCAGCCGGTTGTCGAGCCAGTCCTGGAGATCGACCAGCATCTTCTCCGGTAAATCCTCGCGCACGCCGCCGACGCGGAAGTAGTTGGCGTGCATCCGCGCTCCGGACGTCCGCTCGTAGAACTGGAGCGTATCTTCACGCACTTCGAACAGCCACAAATTGGGCGTCATCGCGCCCACGTCCATGATGTGGCTGCCGAGGTTCAGCAGGTGGTTGGAGATGCGGGTCAGCTCCGCCATCAGGGTGCGGATGTATTGCGCGCGGAGCGGCACCTCGAGACCCATCAATTTCTCGACTGCGAGCACGAAGCTGTGCTCCATGCACATCGGCGAGACATAATCGAGCCGGTCGAAGTAAGGCAGCGCCTGGGCGTAAGTCTTATACTCGATCAATTTTTCGGTGCCGCGGTGGAGCAGGCCCACATGCGGGTCCACGCGCTCGACGATCTCGCCGTCCAGCTCCATGATCAGGCGAAGGACGCCGTGCGCCGCCGGATGCTGCGGCCCGAAGTTGATCGTGTAGTTGCTGATCGCCTCATCGCCCGGATCGCGCGGATGACCCAGCTCCTGGCCTTCCATCGCGCCGCCGACGCTCACCTCGACGCGACGCGGGCTCTTGGCCTCGGTACCTTCTTCGAAAAGGTCTCTCGTGCGGGTGTCGGTCACGGTTTTTTGCTCCGCGGCGACTTCTTGCTGACCTCCTGCTCGGCTTTCTTCGCCCGCGGCTTGCGCGCCTGCTTCGTCGCGGCTCTGTCGGCCGGCGCACCGCCACCGGTCTGCGCCGGAGTTTCGGTGGTCTTCGCGACTTCTGCCGGCGTCTTCACGTCCACTCCCGGAGGAGAATTGGGTGCAGGCGCCGGTGAAGTCGCACCAGGCTCCTCGGCCGTCGCCTTTTCATCCCCCGGCAGCCGGTACTCGGGTCCTTCCCACGGCATCAGGAAGTCGTAGGTGCGGAAGTCCTGCGGAAGCGACACGGGCTCGTAGACCACACGCTTCTCGGCCTCGGAGTAGCGCAGCTCGACATGCCCGGTGAGCGGGAAGTCCTTGCGCTGCGGATAGCCCTCGAAGCCGTAATCCGTGAGAATTCGGCGGAGGTCCGGGTTTCCAGCGAAAGTCACGCCATACATGTCGAACACTTCGCGCTCGAGCCAGCCGGCGACCGGCCACAGATGCGTAACCGTCGGCACTGGCGTGGCTTCGTCGGTCGAGATCTTGACCCGAATGCGCCGGTTCTTGGTCAGAGAAAGCAGGTGATAGGCCACCTCGAAGCGCTCGGGCCGGTCCGGGTAGTCGACGCCGGCGATCTCCATCAGCTGCTGATATTCCAGCCCAGGACTATCGCGGAGTTGCTTGAGAACGTTCGCGATCTCTTCGCGCTTCACCACCAAAGTGATTTCGCCGACACGCTGCTTCACGTCGACCAAAGCATCGCCGATGGTCGCCTTCGCCAGGTCGATGACGCCCTCATCAGAGGCTGTCCGGGGAACGTGCAGCGCCGTCATTACCGCTCGATCGTCCCTTCGCGGCGGATCTTCCGCTGCAGCTGGAGGATGCCGTAGAGCAACGCCTCGGCCGTCGGCGGGCAGCCCGGCACGTAAATGTCGACCGGAACGATGCGGTCGCAGCCGCGGACGACACTATAGCTGTAGTGGTAATAGCCGCCGCCGTTGGCGCAGCTGCCCATCGAGATAACATAGCGCGGCTCGCTCATCTGGTCGTAGACGCGGCGGAGCGCGGGAGCCATCTTGTTGCACAGCGTGCCGGCGACGATCATCACGTCCGACTGGCGCGGGCTCGCGCGCGGTGCTGCACCAAACCTTTCAAGATCATAGCGCGGCATGTTCACATGGATCATCTCGACCGCGCAGCAGGCGAGGCCGAAGGTCATCCACCACAGCGAACCTGTCCGCGCCCACGTGAACAAGTCCTCGGTCGTCGTGACCATGAAACCCTTTTCGTTCAGCGACTGGCGGACTTCCTCGAGCTTCTTCTGGTCGACCTCACCCGGGACGAGGCCGGAGATCCGCGCGAGCTCCTCCTCGGTCGGCATCCGGTCTTCGGGGCCGCGCAGCATCACTCCCATTCGAGCGCGCCCTTCTTCCAGGCGTAAGCGAGGCCAAGCCCGAGTTCGATGAGGAAGACGATCATGGCCGCCCAGCCGGTCCACTTCGTGAAGCTGAGGCTGACGGCCCACGGGAACAGGAACGCCGCCTCGAGATCGAAGACGATGAACAGGATTGCGACGAGGTAGAAACGGACGTCGAACTCCGCACGGGCATCCTCGAATGCCGGGAAGCCGCATTCATATTCGCTGAGCTTGGCGGGGTCCGGCTGATGGGCGCCCGTAAAGCGCGCAACGATCATCGGCAGCACGACGAAGGCCGTGCTGAGCCCCAGCGCGATGATCAGGAACAAAAGGATCGGCAGGTAGCCTGCGGCAACGCTGGCCAAGGGGGACACTCCAGGGCTTCGAAAAACTTGGCGGCTCTCTAGGACAGGCAGTTGCGGGTCGCAACCTTCGGGAACGCTATCTCAACGCCCCCGCGACCAGCTTTTGCAGCTTCGAGTGGATCGCCGCCGAACCCGCAACATATTCGCCGCGCTCGAACGCCCGATCTGCTCCGCGATAGTCGGTCACGAACCCGCCCGCTTCCCGGACCAGCAGCACGCCGGCTGCGGTGTCCCAGAGGTCGAGGTCTTCTTCCCAGAAACCGTCCATCCGCCCTGCCGCCACCCACGCGAGGTCGAGCGCCGCGGACCCGAAGCGTCGTATGCCCGAAACGTGCGGCGCAACGGCGGTGTAGATCTTCGCCCATTGAGGAATGTCGCCTCGGCCAAGGAACGGGATTCCGGTGCCGATGACCGTGTCGGCGAGGTCCCGGCGTGCAGACACCCTCAAGCGCGCGTCATGGAGCCACGCGCCCCTGCCTTTTTCCGCCCAGAAGCTCTCGTCCGTCAGCGGTTGGTAGACCAGGCCGTGACTAATCTCCGTCCCGCCGCCGGGCTTCCGCTCCTGGACTGCGATGGAGATCGAGAAATGCGGCACCCCGTGGAGGAAGTTGGTCGTCCCATCGAGCGGATCGACGATCCATCGGGGCTTATCGGGATTGCCTTCGATTTCGCCCGACTCCTCGAGCAGCATGCCCCAGTCGGGCCGCGCGTTCCTGAGCTCCTCGACGATCGTCTGCTCGGCGCGCTTGTCGGCCATCGACACGAAGTCGCCGGGTCCCTTGCGACTTACCTGAAGCTGCTCGACCTCTCCGAAGTCGCGCCTCAGCCGCGGCGCCGCCTTGCGGGCGGCACGCGTCATGACGGTGATCAGGCCTGAGTGGGCGACCATCAGATCGAGCCTTTGCGCTCCACCACGAGGATTCGTGCTTCGCCACGGGGGCGAGCGACATGCTCGTCGCCTTCCTGGGCGACGAAGACTGATCCTGGGCGGAGGCGGGAAACCTTCTCCGTGCCCTCTTCACGATAGTGCATGTCGACCAGACCATCGAGCACGACGAATGCTTCGGCCCCATCGTTCACATGCCAATCGTAGGGCTGGTCCGACCAGTGAAGACGCACTGTCGCGCCCTCGATCTCCGCAAGGTCCAGCGCGCCCCAAGGCCGATCGGCGCGGAAAGCGCGGCTGTCTTCGATGATCTTCGGCACTTAGTCGGCGCGCCTCACATATTCGCGGTTGTAGACGTCGACGACAATCTTCGTGCCCGCGGTGATGTGCGGCGGGACGAGCACTTTCACGCCGTTGTCGAGCACCGCCGGCTTGTAGGACGAGCTCGCGGTCTGGCCCTTCACCACGGCATCGGCCTCGACGATCGTGGCCTCGACCTGGTCGGGGAGCTGAACGCTGATCGGCCGCTCGTTGTAGAGCTCCATCACGACATCCATGCCGTCCTGGAGGAAGTCGGCGGCATCGCCGAGCAGGTCCTCGGGCAGCATCACCTGGTCGTAGGTATCCTTGTCCATGAACACGAGCATGTCGCCATCATGGTAGAGGTACTGGAAGTCCTTCGTGTCGAGGCGGACGCGCTCGACGGTCTCGGCCGAGCGAAAGCGGACGTTGGTCTTGCGGCCGTCGATGAGGTTCTTCATCTCGACCTGCATGTAGGCGCCGCCCTTGCCGGGCTGCGTGTGCTGGATCTTCACGGCGCGCCAGATGCCGCCCTCATATTCGATGATGTTGCCGGGACGGATGTCCACGCCGCTGATCTTCATG
>DASUCP010000055.1:0-2726 GCA_036275975.1 Sphingomicrobium sp. | reverse complement strand
CCGCTTCGAACTTTTCGCGGAAGGTCGGATAGGGCCGGATCACCAGCGGCGTCTTCGGCACCAGGCTGAAATATTGCGGCACCTTCGCATCGACTGCTTTCTTGATCCGGTAGAAGTCGTCGCGGAGCTGTTCACGGCTCTTCGGCTGGAACTGCTTGTCGGTCCGCATGTGGTCGAAGAACTGCTGCAGCGTCCCCTTGAAGCCGACCTGCTGCTGGACCTTTTCGAACTCCTTGGTGATGCGCACCACTTCGCTGAGCCCGAGCTGGTGCACCTGATCCGGAGTCATCGGCAGCGTCGTGTTCGACTGGACGAGGTAGCGGTAATAGGCGTCGCCGCCCTTCATATACATGAGGCCGACGCCGTCGCGCGCACGCGGGAGATATTCGTTCTGGAGGAAGTCGCGGAGCTTGGTCAGCGCGGGATAGATCTCGCCCGTAATCGCGGCTCGATATTCGTTCGTCAGGCGCGCCTGGTCGGCAGCCGAGATCGACTTGGGAAAGCTCTTGATCGGCCCCCAGTAAGGCGAATCCTCCGGCTTCAGCGCTAGCTGCGTGTTGATCTGCTCGATCATGTTGCGGACCGTCAGCTTGGTATCGACGATTCCTTCCGCCTCGCCCTTGCGCCACTGCGCCATCGCCGTGTCGAGGTTGCGGACGAAATCGTGGTTGCGCTTCAGCCCGTTCTCATAGTCCGCGACGCTGATGAACGGCGCTCCGCCCTGCCCGCTCTCAAGCGTCGGATAGGAAGTCTGGAGCCCGTAGAAATGGTTCATCGGCAGCGCTTCGACGACCGGCAGTAGTCCGGGCGAGAAGTTCCGAAGGACATCGTTCGTCTGCCATTCGAAAGTGTCGTAGGCGAGCTTGTCGACTTCGCTCAGCTGGTCGCGCGGAATTGCGTGGAGCGCGGCGAGGTCGTGCTCCGCCGCGGCTTTCTCCCCCTGGTAATGCGCGTCGCTGAACAGGTCGCCGAGCCGGTCGGCGAAACGCATGTCGCCGCGGTAGAGCGCCTGCAGCGGGTTGCGCTCGAGCGACGCCTCGTCGCTCTCCTTGAACAACTCAAAAAGGCGGTCGTGCGCGCTCGCCTGCGCGGGCGGCTGAACCTTCGCCGCTTCAGCCGGAGTCAGCTCGGCCGCAGGAGTAACCTTGGGCTCCCACGCGGGCGATTGGGCTGCAACGGCCGTAGCCAAAGACAGCAGCGATGCGGAAACAATGAGCAGGCGAAGGTTCATGATTGGGCGACCTCGGAGAACGGCAGTTGGCGCGCTAATGCAGAAGGGGCGCCGCGACAACGCCGCAACGCCCCTTCGAGCAACGTGACTGGATGGTCTACCAGAAGAAGTTCGGGATTACGTCTACGACTTCCCCGGTCCACATGTCGACCAGCAAGGCGTCGTTATAGTAGCGCACCCACTGGTAGCCCGGAGGCGCATAGGACAGCCGGTACGAATAGGGATCGTTGATCCAATATTGGCTGCCGTAATAGGCGGGCCACATGCGCCACCCGATCTGGAACGGTTGATAGCCCCAGCCGAACGGATCGAAGTAGAAGCCCAGGTGGAAGTGATGGTGGTGGTGGCGCCGGTAATTCTGCCAGTCGTAGTGATTGTTGTGCCGCCAGTTGGTGCTCCACTGGATCGCCGGAGTGCGGCGCGCATCCGTCCGCAGCGGCGGCTGGGTGCCCGGCCGCGGCGTGTTGCTGACGACCAGCGGATGACGATCGCGCATTACGTTCGGGACCGGTCGGTTCGACTGGCGCAACTCGCGCGCGTCGATCCGGTCCTGCCGACGCTGCTCGACATCGACCACACGCGGTCCGCGATTGGCGCGATCCCCCGGGGTGACCATGTGCACGCCGGGCGCGACGTAATTGCTGGTGTCACCCTGGACTCGGCCCGAGAAATTGCCGCGGCCGGAACGCGCGTCGATGTTCGTGGCGCGACCGCCGTTGGGATTGCCGACGGACTGAGGATGGTTCGGCACGTCGACGTTGCGAGGCGTGAACGAGGGCCGCTCGGCGGCACGTTCGCTGTGCGCTTCCTGCCGCGCCTGCTGCCGCTCTTCATGGGCCGCCTGCCGGTCCTCGCGGGCCTGCTGCCGCTCCTCGTGCGTCTGCTGATGGTCGGAAGGATCGTGGGACTGCGCCAACGCCGGAGTGGCCGCTGCGCCCGCCAGCAAAAATGAGATGAGAACCTTACGCATGACAGTGACCTTTCCAAATCATTGCCTGCGAAAATGCGCTCGTCGACCTGAGCGGTCGCTTAACCGTTTCGGAGCCGTATATTCATGTTTGTAGGTTGCGCGGTGGCACGGATTGTGCCGCGCGCCGAATTGCCTTCTTGATCCGTGGATAGGCGCCGCAGCGGCAGATGTTTGGGAGCGCATCGATCTGCTCGTCGCTCGGACTCGGGCTCGCTTGCAGAAGAGCGGCGATCGCCATGATGAAGCCCGGTTCGCAGTACCCGCACATCGTCACCTGCTCGGCAAGCCACGCCTGCTGCACGGGATGCGAGCGGTTGGCCGACAGGCCCTCGATCGTCGTCACCGTCGCGCCTTCGAGCTGGCGCAGAGTGACGCTGCAGCTCGTCACTGCCTGCCCGTCGATGATCACGGTGCACGCCCCGCAATCGCGGCTGTCGCAGCCATATTTGGTCCCGGTGAGGTTCGACGCATCGCGAAGCGCCCACAGCAGCGGCGTTTCGGGGTCTAGGCGATACTCGATCGGCT
>DASUCP010000054.1:0-33457 GCA_036275975.1 Sphingomicrobium sp. | reverse complement strand
AGCGAGGGGCGCGACGGTTCGGCCTCG
The DNA here is from genome assembly GCA_036275975.1 of Sphingomicrobium sp. Classification (GTDB taxonomy): domain Bacteria; phylum Pseudomonadota; class Alphaproteobacteria; order Sphingomonadales; family Sphingomonadaceae; genus Sphingomicrobium. Next base: position 33,430 of record DASUCP010000054.1, on the reverse strand, counting down.
AGCTTCTGGCGCAGCGAGCGGATCGCCACGCGAAGATATTCGATCTGGCGCTCCTGCGCCGGCCCCCAGATCGACCGTAACAGCTGCGCGTGAGTTAGTACCCTGCCGCGCTGTTTCGCGAGCTCTGCCAGGACTGAATATTCTTTCGGCGTCAGATGGACCGGTTCGCCATCCTTGGTCACCGTGCGATTGTGGAGGTCTATGCGGACGGGCCCGGCCTCAATGGGCTCCTGGTCGCCGCCGGGAGCGAGGTCGGCGAGGTTTTCGACGTACCGGTCGAGCTTCAGGACCTCCGATACGATGATGGACATACTGTCCTTGTCGGCTAAGCCGGCACGGCGGATCTGCCGAACCGCGCTGCCGATCGCCGCCAAGCCGGGGCGGACATCCTCGGTGATCGACGAAAGCAGCGCGGCCCGGAGCCGGTCGCGGTCGCGGGTCGCGGCGAATTGCCGCGTCTCCCGCTCGAGCCGCTCGCGTTCGATCGCAAGCGACACCTGATCGAGGAGGCTGGAAAGGAGGGGCAGCCGGTCCTCGTCGACCGGCGGCAAGCCGTCGTCGCGGGCAAGACCGACGGCAGCGCTCACCGCGCCGTCCGAGCGAACGGCGTGGAATTGCCACTCGGCCGGCTGGATTCGCGGCGTTGCGCGGCCAGCCGCTTCGCCCGACTCCAGCGTCAATGCCGCCGCGGCGACGTCGCTCGGTGTCAGGCGATTGCCGATGGGCACTACCGCAAGGACGCGCGGCTGCGGCAGCCCACTCACGAGCACGGCGTTGCAGTCGAACAGCTGGTGCAACTCTTCGCACGCAGTCTCACCGATCTGCTCTTCGGTGCTGCAGGTCAGCAGGCGGCCCGCGAACCCGGCGATCGTGGCGTTTCGGGCTGCATGCGCCGCGGCAAGGCGCGCCTGGGTCCGGATTCCGGCGGCAAGCCGGCTCGTCACAAGGGCGACCACCAGCAGTACGACCACTGTCACGACATCGGTTACCCGGTTGATCCGCAAAGTGTGGACGGGTTCGGTGAAGAAGAAATTGTAGCTGAGCGCGGCGGCGATGCCCGCGACGAGGCCCGGCCCGATGCCCCATAGCGCTGCGGCGGCGAGCACGGCGGGCAGGTAGATCATGTCGACCGGCGCGGTGCCCCACCGCGGCGCGATCCACATGCCGATCAGCGTCGAAACCGCGACCATGATGATTGCGCCGGCATAGGCCTGAACGCGCGAGGCGATGGAGTTTCTGACCTGGTTTTCGGTCATGGCGGTGTAGTTGGGCTTCGTCGGTCTCGGCGTCGAGAGCAGCAGCAGATTCTAACGCGATTGTCACTCGGCGGAGAGGTAATTCCACATGGAATCTTTACGGCTGCAAACCGCAAATGCCGACGCGTGAACGAGATAACCGCCGATAACTTGCTGGCAGCCGATGTCGCGCCCAGCCACCACGGACCGAAGGAGGCGCTGCCGAAGCTGATGCTCGGCGCGATTGGCGTCGTCTACGGCGATATCGGCACTTCTCCGCTCTACACCATGCAGGAGAGCTTCCTCGGCCCTCACCCCCTCACCGTCGACAGGCTGCACATCTATGGAGTTCTGAGCCTGATCTTCTGGTCGCTCATGCTGGTCGTGACCATCAAATATGTGTTCGTCGCCATGCGCGCCGACAACAAAGGCGAGGGCGGCTCGTTCGCGCTGCTGTCGCTAATCTCACGCAACCTCGGGCACAAGAAATGGGCTCCGACTCTCGTCATGATGGGCGTGCTAGCGACCTGCCTCTTCTACGGCGACGCGATGATCACTCCGGCCATATCCGTGCTGTCGGCCGTGGAGGGCCTGACCGTGGTAGAGGCGGGGCTGCAGCCGCTCGTCATTCCCATCTCGATTGGAATCCTGGTGGGCCTGTTCCTCGTCCAATCACGTGGCACCGCCAAGGTCGGCGCTTTCTTCGGCCCCGTCATCCTCGTTTATATGGCGACGCTGGCGCTGCTCGGCGTCAGCAACATCCTTCGTCATCCGGAAGTGGTGCAAGCGCTAAGCCCCAGCTGGGCGATCCACTTCTTCGTCGTAAACCCGAAGCTCGCCTTCCTTGCGCTTGGCTCCGTGTTTCTGGCGGTCACGGGTGCGGAAACCCTTTATGCCGACATGGGTCACTTCGGCCGCAGGGCGATCGGCTGGTCGTGGCTCACCTTGGTCTATCCGTGCCTGATGCTGAACTACGCGGGCCAGGGCGCACTGATGCTTGGTGATCCGCATACGGCGACAAATCCGTTTTATCTGATGGCGCCGGATTGGGCCCGGCTGCCGCTGGTGTTCATCGCGACCGCCGCAACGATCATCGCCAGCCAGGCGGTCATTTCGGGCGCATTTTCGGTGACGCACCAGGCGGTCCAGCTGGGATTCCTGCCGCGCCTCAGGACCGAGCACACGAGCGCCAAGGCCCTGGGGCAAATCTACATCCCAGCCGTGAATTGGGGCCTGTTGTTCATGGTCACCGTACTGGTGCTCGGCTTCCGCGAGTCCGGAAGGCTGGCCTCAGCCTACGGGATCGCCGTCACGGGCACGATGCTGATCACCACGGCGATGCTTGCAGTGCTCGTATTCCAAGTCTGGAAATGGAACCGGCTGCTAGCGACCGGCACCATCGGCCTGTTCCTCCTGGTTGATGGAACCTATTTCGCGTCGAATATCACGAAGATCCCCGACGGCGGCTGGTTCCCGCTGCTGGTCGCCGCCGTCAGCTTCACTGTGCTGACCACCTGGGCGAAGGGCCGCCAGATGATGCGCCAGAGGCTCGCGGAATCAGCGCTACCGCTCGAGGTGTTCATCAAGTCGACGGCCGCGTCCGTTCACCGTGTTCGCGGGACATCGGTGTTCCTTTCGACATCGGCAGACACCGTGCCAGCGGCCTTGCTTCATAACCTCAAGCACAACCAGGTGCTTCACAGCCGAGTGCTGATCCTGAACGTGAAAGTCGAGGAAGTGCCTCATGTACCCGCCGACAAGCGCGTCGAGGTTCATGAGGCAGGTCACGGCTTCTACCGCGTGATCCTCCACTATGGCTTCATGGAAGAGGTCGACATCCCGCGCGATCTCGCGGCAATCCAGACCTGCGGCGAGCCGTTCAACATGATGAGCACCAGTTTCTTTCTCGGCCGCCAGAAGCTGGTCGCTTCGAAGAAGCATCCCGGAATGGCCCTGTGGCGCGAGAAGCTGTTCGCCTGGATGCTCAAGAGCTCGGAAAGCGCGATGGAGTTCTTCAAGCTACCCACCAACCGCGTCATCGAGCTTGGCAGCCAGCTGCAGATCTGAAGCGAAAAAGAGGAGCGCGAGCGGGGGCTCGCGCTCCTCAAAGGAAGGAATGGTCATTTGACCGTCCGCACCTATCCGACATCCAAGCCGGGTTGCGTAGTCATCCAAAGATGACGCTCCCGAAAGTTAGTGTATCGAGCGCGCATCGCTGAGCGCCTGTGCGGACGCCGCGGGATGCGATACCATCGCGGGCATGGGGAGAGGGTTTCGCCATCCATCGGGGCGCGTGATCGCGCTGGGACGGCTGCTGCTCGCGGCCTTGTTCCTTGTGGCGATCCTGATCGACATCAACCAGCCTGCGAAGGCGCCGGTCGCAACCTACGCTCTGCTGCTCGGCTATGTCGTCTTTGCCGCCACAATCGTCGCCGTGACCTGGAAAAACTGGTGGCTCGACGCGCGGCTCGCGGGACCGGCTCACGGTGTGGACATCGTACTGTTCACGGTCGTGGTCTTCGTAACCGAAGGCTACACCAGCCCCTATTTCATCTTCTTCATATTCCTGCTGCTCGCCCCTGCGATCCGGTGGGGATGGCGCGAGACGGCGCTTACGGCGATCCTTGTCACCCTTCTCTATCTGGTTGTGGGGCTCGTCACCGCTACGTCACACGAGCAGTTCGAGCTTTACCGCTTCGTCATTCGGACGAGCCAGCTCGTAATCGTTTCGCTCATCTTGATCTGGTTCGGCGTCAACGGATGGCGCCCCGACCTCAGCGTCGGAGGCGAGCTCCTCAGCGAACCCTCACTCGATAAGTCACCGCTCGAGACGGGCCTGCGGGCGGCCATGCTCGGCATCGGCGCGGCGAGGGGGGCGATCGTCTGGCGCGAACGCGGGCAGAGTGAGGCTAAGGCCTACACGATAGAAAACGGCGTCCTGACGGAAAGCGAGCTCAAGAAGGTGGCGCTGACCGCCGCCCAAACCGGCCCGTTCCTTTATGATCTACCGAGAAATCGCGCGTTGGCGCGCGACGCCCAACGCAACTTACGCGCTCTTAGTCCACGTGACGCAATCCCGCGCGATACGCGCGTGAAACTGGCTCTGAGCGAAGGCCTCACCGTCGCCCTTCACGTGGACACCGGGGAAGGACAGATCTTCCTCGAGGAGGTTCGTGACCTGTCGCTCGACCATATCGACCTGGGCCAGCAACTCGGCGTCAACGTTGCCGCGCACATCCAGCGGCACTCGCTTCTTCGCGCTGTGGAGGAGAGCGCCGAGGCCCGCTCGCGGCTCAATCTTGCGCGCGATCTCCATGACAGCGTCGTCCAGTTCCTCGCCGGCGCGGCGTTCCGCCTCGAAGCGATGAAACGGTCAGCGCTATCCGGTCGCGCGCTTGGACCCGAGCTCAACGAGCTCAAGGAGCTGGTGCTTGAGGAGCAGGGGGAGCTGCGCTCGTTCATCACCGCGATGCGCGGCGGCTCGGAAATTGCGCTTCGGGACTTGATCCGCGATCTTCAGGCGCTGGCGGACCGCCTGTCGCGGCACTGGAACGTCGAATGCGATCTTTCGGCAACGCCCGCAGACATGATGATCCCGACGCAGCTCCACCTCGACGCCCACCAGCTCATGCGTGAGGCGGTCGCCAACGCCGTCCGCCACGCCGGCGCGAAAAGCATCCGCATCGCTTGTGCTGCGGCGCGCAACACGCTGCGGCTCGATTTCGTGAATGACGGAGCGGACTTCCCGTCGTTCGGCGACCGGCTGGAGCCTCCGGAATCGCTCAAGGAAAGAGTGGAGCAGGCCGGCGGAGCGCTCGAGCTCTCGCGCGGCATGGACGTCACGAAACTGTCGATATCGTTGCCCATAGCGGCGGGGGGACGCGCGTGAGAATATTGTTGGCTGACGATCATCCCATGATCCGCACCGCGATCGACGTGCTGCTGCGCGAAACCAGGTTCGAGATTGTCGGGACAGCGGCAAGCGGCGAAGAAACGCTGGAGCAAATACAAGAGCTCGGACCCGATGCCATCCTCCTCGACCTCCAAATGCCCGGCGGATCCGGAATGGAAGTCTTGCGCAGCCTGAGCCGGAACGGAAAGCGGCCGAAAATCATCCTGCTGACCGCGGGCATCGACGATTCATCGTTGCTCGAAGCCAAAGCGCTGAAGGTCGACGGAATCGTGCTGAAGAATTCCGACCCCGCCTACCTGCTGGAATGCCTGGAGCTGGTCGAGCGCGGCGGTTCGTGGATCGACCCGGAAATTGGAGAACGAATCGCCGATCTCGCGAACCGCTTCGATTCGCAGCGCCCACCGCTCGCGCCGCGCGAGCGCGAGCTCATTCGCTGCGTCGCACGCGGACTTCGCAATCGCGAGATTGCGGAGCAGCTGGGGGTCACCGAGGGGACGGTCAAAGTCTATTTGCACGCGGTGTTCGACAAGCTCGGCGTCAAGAACCGGACCGAGCTGGCGATCCGCGCCGACGAATTCCTGGCCGAAAGCTACCTGCGCAACTGACGCTGCGGTTTAGCCTGCCATGCGCTTGGCTGCGAGGCCGACCACCATCTCGTTCGCCCGGTCGTAGGCGAGCGGCTTACCGAACAGATAGCCCTGAATGGTGTCGCAGCCGAGGTCGCGCATGCGCTCGAAATCCTCGGCCGTTTCGACACCCTCGGCAGTGACGTTCATCCGAAAGCTCTTGGCGAGCTGGACGATCGACTGGATGATCGCGACATTTTCCGGTCGAGTACCCGCTTCGCGGACGAAGCTGCCGTCGATCTTCAACTTGTGGAACACGGCCTTGTTCAAATAGCCGATCGACGAATAGCCGGTGCCGAAGTCGTCGAGCGCAATGCCGACGCCGAGCGCGCGGAGGCGCTTCAGCACGTCGAGGGTCGAACCATTGTCGCCGAGGAACACGCCCTCGGTGACTTCCAGCTCGATACGGTTGCCGGGCAGCTTGTGCCGCGCGAGCGCTTCGCTGACGATATTCGGAAGCGCCGGCAGCCCGATCTGCTTGGGCGAGATGTTGAGCGCGACCGTGATCGGCTCCGGCCAGGTCGCACAGGCGCGGCACGCCTCGTCGATCACCCACTCGCCGATCGGTGCCATGAGGCCGGATTCCTCCGCGACCGGGATGAACACGTTGGGCGGGACGAACCCGCGCTGCGGGTGATTCCAGCGGATCAGCGCCTCGAACCCGACGAGCTTCTGCGTCTTCGCGTTGATGAGCGGCTGGAACACGAGGTGGAACTGCTTCGAGGCGATCGCGCTGCGGAGGTCGGCCTCGAGCCGCACCCGGTCGTCCTGCTCCGACTGAAGCTCGGACGAAAAGTAGCGCGCGCAACCGCGGCCCGCATCCTTCGCCTGGTAGAGAGCAAGGTCGGCCTTGAGGATGAGGTCGTCGACGGTCGCACCGTCGATGGGCCCGAACGCGCAGCCGATCGACACTCCGATGCGGATCTCCGTCTGGTCGATGAGGTACGGCTCCTTGATCGCGTGAATGATGCGGTCGGCGAGCGTCTCGACCTTCCGACGGCTTTGCGCGTCTGCCACCACGATCGCGAACTCGTCGCCGCCCATGCGCCCGACATGGCCGTCCGCGCCAACTTCGTCGACGAGGCGCTTGGCGACGGCACGGAGAACCGCATCACCCTTCGGGTGGCCGAAGGTGTCGTTGACGGGCTTGAACCCGTCCAGGTCGAGGAACATGATGGCGCAAGGCACATTGCCCGTCGTCGCGGCGCGCAGCGCTTCACCGAGCAGCTGGCGGACACGGCCGCGGTTCGGCAGACCCGAAAGCACGTCGACGTTCGCGAGATGAGTCAACCGCTCCTGCGTCTGGCGGATCTCGGTGATGTCAGAGCCGACGCCGCGAAATCCTTCGAAGCGGCCGGCCGTGTCGACGATCGGGTCGCCCGCCATCGAAATCCAGCGAGTTCCGCGAGCAGTCTTCAGCTCCATTTCGAGCGAGTTGAAAGGCTGCTTTTCGAGCAGCACTCGGCCGAGCTCGGCATGGCCTCCGAGCAGAGCGGGAAGCGAGTTGCCGAGCAGCTGGCCGGCGGGCTTGCCGAGCATCATGCTCATGCGGGCGCTGATGTAGGTCACGCGGTTTTCGGCATCGACCGACCACAGCCACCCCACGCCGCGCTGCTCATATTCCTGCAAAAGCAGGCTCGCGCTCTCGCTCTGCGAACCGACATCGGCGTTCATCTTGAGTTGGTGGAACGCCCATCGGGCGACCGTCAGCACGCCGAAAATCGAAACGCCGAGCGTGAAGACGATGGACAGCATATGCTGGAACGGAACGCTGCGCCGGCCGATCAGCAAGGCGCCGCCGACCCCGCAGGTGAAGGCAATCATCCACGCCGTGGCGCACGGGGGAATGACGACAAGGCCGAGCGCACCGATGCCGAGACCGGCCATCACCGATGCGGCGATGACCTGGGTTCCGGGATCGAGCATCGGGAAGAAATAGATCGGAAGGCTGAGCCAGACGATGGCGCGGACGGCAACTTCACCGACGAGCATCCAGATAGGCACGCGCCGACCCGACCGGCCGACGCAGGTGATTGACTGGGTGCGAGCAAGCTGCATGGCAGCCAGATTCACGACAGAGACGGCAATTGCCCACGGTACGAGCCACGTAGACGAAACGGAGCTCCACAGGGTCGCGAGCATCATCAGCGCGGCGATGACATTGGCAAACGCGAAGAAGGGCGCGAGCTGGGCCCGCGAAATCAGCTGCACGTCGCGCAGCGGCGAGCTTTCCGAATCGGCTTCACGGGTCGCCAAACCCGCAGACTCCCCACCGGGAAGTCGGGCCGAAATCAAGCGCTTATAACGATCTGGAGCCTCGTACATCCGCCCGCCGTTCCACGTAGAAGAAGCGGATTAGACAAAGAGAGTTGAAGGGCGGTTAAGGACCGCCGTTATTTCGAAGGGGAAAGCGCGGCGCTCGCAAAGGGCGTTTGGCCCCTCTATATCGTCCCTGATGGCGACGGACAGTGCGACACTCGATCGGCGGTCGGCGCCGCCTCGGCGTGCCTCCGATGCTCCCAAGATCCAGTCCCCCGCGGACCCGATCGCTCGCGGAATCGGGCTCGATCGACCGTTTTTCGACGACAAGAACCGGGCGTTCTGGATCCTCCAGTCGATCGGCTGGAGCGGGTATTTCTTCCTCCGTTCGCTCTCGGGCTTCGCGAACTCGATGGGCTGGATGTGGCTGGTCCACACCCTGCTGCTCACCGCGACCGGCTACTCGCTCACCTTGCTGATGGCGTCGCTTTACCGGCGACTAATCCGGATGACCCCGATATGGACACTGGTGCTGTCGCTCGGGACCGCGTTGATCGCTTCGGGCACCTTCTCGGTCATCGAGACGTGGAGCGTCGCGACGTTTCTGAAGCCCGCCTTCAAGCCCGTTGGAGTCGAGTATTTCGGAGCTATCCTGCTCAATTTCTCGCTGCTCGCAGCCTGGACCGCGCTCTACTATGGGATCAACTACTTCCTGCTTCTCGAAGAGCAGATTCGGCAGCGCGAGCGGCTCGAGAGCGCGGCTTCGAGCGCACAGCTGGCGATGCTTCGCTACCAGCTCAACCCGCACTTCCTGTTCAACACGCTGAACTCGATTTCGACGCTGGTGCTGCTCAAGCAGACGGAGCGCGCGAACGCCATGTTGGCCCGCTTGTCCTCCTTCCTGCGTTACACCCTGGCCAATGAGCCGACGGCCAAAGTCACCCTCGCCCAGGAAGTCGAGACGCTGAAACTCTATCTCGAGATCGAAAAAATGCGCTTCGAGGAGCGTCTGCGGCCGCATTTCCGGGTTGAGCCCGAAACCATCGGTGCGCGCCTGCCGTCACTTCTGCTCCAGCCGTTGATCGAAAATGCGATTAAATATGCGGTGACGCCTGCGGAAAATGGCGCGGACATATGGATTACCGCCACCCGCGAAGGCCAGGCGGTGAGGATCGAGGTGGCCGACAACGGCAATGGCGACGGGGCAGAGATCGCCGCCAGCCCCTCCACCGGCGTCGGCCTGGCGAACATTCGCGACAGGCTGTCGCAGGCCTATGGCGGAGCGCATCGTTTAGAGACCAGACAGAACGACCGCGGGGGCTTTAGCGTTATTGTCGAAATTCCCTACGAAACCGGAGACAAGGCCTGATGACCATCCGGACCATTTTGGTCGACGACGAACCCCTTGCGACGCAAGGTCTGCAGCTGAGGCTGCAGGCCCATGAGGACGTGGAGGTAGTCGCGACCGCCGCGAACGGGCGCGAGGCGATCCGCCAGATCAAGACCCACAAGCCCGACCTCGTGTTCCTCGACATCCAGATGCCCGGATTCGACGGCTTTTCCGTCATCCAGGGCTTGATGGACATCGAGCCGCCGCTGTTCGTCTTCGTGACCGCTTACGGCGACCATGCGCTGCGAGCCTTCGACGCGCAGGCGGTCGATTATCTGATGAAGCCCGTAGATGAAGACCGCCTGGCCGCGACGATGGACCGCGTTCGTCAACGCCTCAACGAGAAGCGCAGTGCGGAGGAGGCTGGACGTCTCAAGGAAGCGCTGGCGGAACATGCGCCGGAGGCGGCCGAGGAATTAGCCGAAGCAACCCCCGACGCGCACGCCACAAACCGCTACGAGAAGATGATCAACATCAAGGACCAGGGGCAGATTTTCCGGGTCGACGTCGACAGCATCGAACGGATCGACGCCGCCGGTGACTACATGTGCATCCAGACGGGGGACAACACCCTGATCCTCAGGGAAACGATGAAGGACCTCGAGAAAAGACTCGATCCGCGCCGCTTCCAGCGCGTGCACCGTTCGACGATCGTCAATCTCGACCTCGTTCGGCAGGTCAAGCCGCACACCAACGGCGAATGTTTCCTGGTGCTCGATTCCGGAGCGCAAGTGAAAGTCTCGCGTTCATACCGCGATGTCGTCGCCAGATTCGTCCACTGAGCAGCAGGGTTCGGATGCGTCCGTACTCGCCGGGCGGCGCATCCTCGTGATCGAGGACTCGCCGGTCGTCGGACCGTTCACGGCGGACGTCCTGCAAGATCTCGGTTGTGAGGTCGTCGGTCCGGCCCCAAACATCGCGATGGCGCGCGAACTCATCGAGGGGGAAGGCTTCGATGCCGCGCTGGTGGACATTCACATCCGCGGCGAGCGGGTATTCGGCTTGTGCGAGATGCTGGAAGCGAAGGGCGTGCCCTTCATCCTCACCAGCGGTTATGCGGACTGGCAGATGCCCGACAAGCTGCGCGACTGCCCGCGCTTGCAGAAGCCGTACACGATCGGACAGGTGCGCGAGGCGCTCGAGGCGATTTTGAACACGGGGGATTAGTCGGCCACGGGCAGGCGTACGCTTACGCTCGTTCCCACTCCGATCGTGCTCCGGATATCCAGCGAACCTTTGTGCCGCTCGACGATGTGCTTGACGATGGCGAGGCCCAGGCCGGTGCCGCCGCTCTCCCGGCTTCGAGCGTCGTCCACGCGGTAGAAACGTTCGGTTACCCGCGCGAGGTGCTCGCGCGCGATTCCCGGGCCGTGGTCCGTCACCGTGACGGTCACCCAGCCACCTGAGCGCAAAGCGGAGATTTCGATGAGCGAGTCGGGCTTGTCGCACCCGTAGCGAACCGCGTTGCTCAGGAGATTGTCAAAGAGCTGCGTTAGCTGCGCATGGTCGCCGCGCACCAAGGGCAGGTCGGGCGGCAATTCCACCTCGATTCGACACGGAGAAGAGCGCCGGCCGACGCCAGCAGTCGCCACGGCCGCCTGAACCACTTCCTCGATGGAGATCCGATCGGATGGTGCGACGAAGCGGTCAGCCTCGATGCGCGACAGGCTCATCAAATCTTCGATGATCCTCAGCATCCGGCGCGCTTCTTCGCGGATCGTCTGCCCGAATGTCGAGCGCGTCTCCGCCGGAAGATCGATTTCCTCGGCGAGCGTTTCTGCATAGCCGCTGATGGTCGAGAGCGGGGTACGCAGCTCATGGCTGGCATTCGCGACGAAATCGACGCGCATCTTCTCGGCGGTGACCAGATCCGACTTGTCGAACATTCGCACGAGCACCGTCTCATCGTCGAGGCGATGGAGCGACAGCCGCCACGGCCTCCCTGGTTCGGCGATGCCCACGGCTTCCAGCTCGCCGGGTTGTCGAGCGAGGATATGGTCGAGCACTTGCGGATGGCGGATTGCGAAGCGAACGTCGCGCCGCTCGATTCCGCGGCCGAACAGCTGTCGCGCCGGCGCATTAGCGTGGATCACCATTCCGCGCGCCACGATGAGCGTCGGCTCTTCGAGGGCTTCGATCAGTGCTCGCACGCCTGGACCGTAATCGCGCATCGGCTGTTCAGTAGCGGATTGGTCCACCGGAGCGCCATCTCGTTGAACTGAAGCCCCCTCGCCCTGAAGCGAGGGGGCCGGCCTTTCGGTAACGGGATTGAGGGGCCGAAAGGCAATTAAAGGGTGATCAGAATACGAGCTGCCCGAACAAGCCGACCTCGTCGTACTTGCCGTGCTCGAGGCCGCCGATATTGCCGTTCGTCGTGTTGATGAAACCGTTGTTCGTCTTCTCGTGCTTCCAGACCAGCGCGAAGTCGAGCGGAGCAATCGGCTTATAGTCGACGCCGAGGTTGAAATAGTGGTCCTTGGTGTCGCCGGTGACGCCCGCAACCCTGAGCTCGGTCGGCTTCACCGCATCATAACGGCCGAAGAGAGCGATCTCCGGCGTGAACGCGAATGAGCCGAAGCCGGACCAGCCATGACCTTTGTCATTCGGCGTAGTTGGGGCCGGATTCGGCTCGAAGGCGGTCTGCACATTGAACCAGTTTTTGGCCGTGAAATACTCAAGGCCCACGCGAACCCGCTTGTTCGTGTAAGCAGCAAGCGCATTGAAACGCGTTGCGCGGTGATTGACGTTGACGAGGTCGTTGCTCTTTCCGAGCTTGCCCGTGTAGCCACCGACCGCGAGCGTGAACTCCTTGATCGGGTTGACGCTCACGCGACCTTCAAAGTCGATGGTGTTCGAGCTGCGCGACAGAGCCTTGTAGCCGCCGCCATTAATGGCCGAAATCTGGTAGTTGACGAGGCCCTTGCCGAATCCTCCGAGGACATGGACACCCCAATCGGACGAGGTACCGAACTTGGTACGGTCGATCAGCGTGTTCTCGACGAACCGATAGCCGTACACACCCTCGGCGAACGGAACCCATGGCAGGTCCGCGGCGCCGACGCGGACGGTGAACGCCGGATTGAGCTTCGCCTGCAGATACGCCTTTTTCACATAGACCAGGACGTCCTTGCTCGGCTGGTTTTGGCCCGTGTTGACCGTGTAGTTCGTATTGTAGCGGAAGTCGGTCGTGATGTTGGCCGAGAAGATGTCGTTAAACTTGTGGTCGATGCCGACATAGAAGCGCTTCAGCTCCGTCTGCGTGCCGTTCTGAATGTTGTCGGTTGTCGTCCCGTTCAGAGCCGTCGACGTCTGGTGGATGTTGCTGACATTGAAGTACGATTTGCCGCTAATCGTGGTGCTACCCCACCATCCCGGCGCTTCCTTCTTGGCCGGAGGAACGGGGACGGGTGCGGGAGCGGCGGCCACCTTCGCGACTTCAGCCGCCTGCGCCTGCTGCGCCGCCTGGAGCGCGTTGAGCTGCGCCTGCAGTGCCTGAATCTGAGCGCGCAGTTGCGCGATATCATCCGCCGAGGGCGCCGCCTGAGCAAAGGCCGGAGTAGCCGTCAAAACGGTGCATGCGAGCAGGACTTTCGAGAAACGAGATACCATCGGAAACCCCCCGATATGTGTGGAATCGAGCTTTGAACTCGGATCGGCGCTAAGCGGGGGAAACAGATGATTTCGTGACGGTTGCCGGACAGTTCTGTGACAACCGTTTCAGCTGCGGAATGCATGCCCGAGTGTGACGTTTGTGCATCACGAAGGAGCTTTCAACGTGCCGGCTGCAACAGAACGGCAACATTGCCGACATTTGTCGGTCAACCGCCGGGCGTAGCTCCTGACCCGAGCGGTGGCGGACGTGCCATCGCCCGCATTCACACCCTCGGGGGATCTTCACATGACCATATACACACGTTCGATCACCTATTTGCTCACGAGCGCCTCGCTCGCTCTCGCGGGAACCGCGCAGGCGGGAACGATCACCGGCGCCGGCTCGACCTTCGTCTATCCGGTGCTCTCGCGCTGGGCGTCGGATTTCAAGAAGGCCGGCGGCGACGAAATCAACTATCAGTCGATCGGCTCGGGTGGCGGAATCGCCCAGATCAAGGCGGGCACGGTCGATTTCGGGGCGACCGACAAGCCGCTCTCCGCCGAGGAGCTCAATGCCGCCGGCCTGGCGCAATTCCCGGTCGTGATCGGCGGGATCGTACCGGTGATCAACATCCCGGGCTCGCATCCAGGACAGGTGAAGATGAGCGGTCCGGTGCTAGCGGCCATCTACGCGGGCGAAATCAAGATGTGGAACGACCCGCGAATCACGAAGATCAATCCGGGCCTGCACTTCCCGGCGAAGGAGATCACCCCGGTTCACCGTTCGGATGGTTCGGGCACCACCTTCAACTTCACGCATTTTCTAAGTCAGGTCAGTCCGGGCTGGAAGTCGAAGTTCGGCGAAGGCACCACCGTGTCCTGGAACGGCGGAATCGGTGGCAAGGGCAACGAGGGCGTTGCCGGCTACGTCAAGCAGATCCCCTATTCGATCGGCTACGTCGAATATGCCTACGTCATCCAGAACAAGATGGTGTACGCGCTGATGCAGAATGCGGCCGGTAAGTTTGTTGCACCGAATGCGAAGACCTTCGCGGCAGCTGCGGCGACGGCCGACTGGAAGCATGCGAAGGACTTCAACCTGGTGATGACCAATGCGCCGGGTGCGACGTCCTATCCAATTGCGGCGACCACCTTCGTGCTGATGTACAAACAGCCGAAAAATGCGGCGTCGAGCGCTTCGGCCCGCAAATTCTTCGGCTGGGCTCTCGCCAAGGGCCAGCCGCAGGCGCTCAGCCTCGATTATGTCCCGCTGCCGGCGCCGCTGGTGAAGCAGATCCAGGGCTACGTCGGATCGAGCATCAAATAAGCGGCGAGAAGCCGCGAACAGGGGAATGGCCCGCCTTCAATGGCGGGCCTTTTTTTGCTTCAGCCGTCGCTGTCGAGCGAATAGCCAGCGGAGCGGACAGTCCGGATCAGGTCGGGCCGATCGCCAGCATTGAGCGCTTGCCGAAGGCGGCGGACGTGAACGTCGACGGTTCGGGTGTCGATATCGGGATCGTGGGACCACACGGCGTCGAGCAGCCGTTCGCGTGAGAAGACGCGTCCGGGATGCTCCAGGAAGTGCCTCAGCAGCCGAAACTCGGTCGGGCCAAGCGCCACCTGCTGGCCGCTGCGGCGCACGCGATGCGCCGTCACGTCCATCTCGAGATCGGCATAAGCGAGCTGCTCCCCGGCAAGCGCCGGCCTTACTCGTCGGAGCACAGCGCCGACGCGTGCGACGAGCTCGCGGGGGCTGAACGGCTTGGTCACATAATCATCGGCGCCAGTCTCGAGCCCGCGAATGCGGTCGCTTTCTTCGCCGCGAGCCGTCAGCATCATGATGGGCATGTTCGCGCTGCCAGACCGTCTGCGCAGGCGCCGGCAAACCTCGATGCCGCTGATACCTTCGATCATCCAGTCGAGCAGCACGATATCGGGCTTCACTTCATCGACCAGGATCAGCGCCTCCTCACCGTCTCCCGTGCGAGTCACGTCGTACCCGGCGCGTTCGAAGTGGAATGCTACGAGATCCGCCAAAGCGCGGTCGTCCTCGACCAGGAGCAGGCGCTTCGCCCCCATGTTCAGCTCCCCGATTTGCCCGGGCGTTCAGTCATGTGTTCGCCGGTGGCTGCATAATAGACCATCTCCGCGATGTTGGTTGCATGGTCGCCGACCCGTTCGAGGTTCTTGGCCACGAACAGGAGATGCGCCGACGGTCCAATCGACTGCGGATTTTCCATCATGTGCGTCAGCAAGGTGCGGAAGATGGAATCGTAGAAATCGTCCACCGCATCGTCGCGTTCGCACACTCGCACTGCGGCTTCCGCGTCGCGTTCGACGAAAGCGTCGAGCACGTCGTGCACCATGCCAGTCGCGATCCGCGCCATTTCCGGCAGGAGCGACAGCGGCTCGATCTTGCCGACATTCTCGAGCTGCGGGACGCGCTTGGCGATGTTCTTGGCATAGTCGCCGATGCGCTCGACCACGCCCGAAATCTTCAGTGCGGCGACGACGTCGCGAAGGTCGCTCGCCATCGGCGCTCGAAGCGCGATCAGCTGGACTGCGCGTCGCTCGGTCTCGATCTCGAGCACATCGAGCTTCTTGTCGTCGGCGACGAGCTTTTGCGCTCCCTCGACATCACGCTGGACGAGGCAGCGCATCGCCTCGCCGATCGCGTGCTCGGCGAGACCGCCCATTTGGCTGATGAGTGCGCGCAGGCGATCGAGATCCTCGTCGAAGGCCTTGAGCGTATGTTCGCGGCTTTGCTGCATCTTGAGAAGTCTCCGATCAGCCGAAGCGGCCGGTAATATAATCCTTGGTCCGCTGTTCGCGCGGGTTCGTGAAGATGTCGCTCGTCTTCCCGAACTCGACCAGCTCACCCAAGTGAAAGAAAGCGGTTCGCTGCGAAACGCGCGCAGCCTGCTGCATGTTGTGCGTCACGATCACGATCGTGAAGCGCTCGCGGAGCTCGTGGATCAATTCCTCGAGTTTCGCAGTTGAAATCGGGTCGAGCGCCGAAGTCGGCTCGTCGAGTAAGATGATCTCGGGACGGACCGCGAGAGTCCGCGCAATGCACAACCGCTGCTGCTGCCCGCCCGAAAGGCCGAGCGCGCTCTGGTTGAGCTTGTCCTTTACCTCGTCCCACAGCGCCGCCTGCTGCAGCGCATCCTCGACGCGGTCATTGAGCTCGGATTTCGACAGCTTCTCGTAATAGCTCAAGGCGAACGCGACGTTGGCGCGAATCGAGGAGGGGAAGGGCGTCGGCTTCTGGAAAACCATGCCGACCTTCCGCCGCAGCTCCGACAGGGGATAGCGCCGATCGAGGACATTCCGTCCGTCGATTGCGATCGAGCCTGCGGCATATTGCTCGGGATAGAGCTCGTAGATGCGGTTGATCGTCCTGAGGAGCGTCGACTTGCCACAGCCCGAAGGCCCGATGATTGCGGTCACGCTGTCCGCCGGAATCGCCATGCTGACATCTTTCAGGGCGTGGCTCTTGCCGTAGTAGAAATCGAGGTCGCGGATATCGATCGCGACCTTCGTCGAGACCGGCGCGGAGCTGAGATCGGCAGGCGTGATTCGAAGTGCGATAGCGGTGTCGTTCATCGTTGTTTGCCTTTGCGGGCGAGCAGGCGGACGAGAATGTTGAGCACCAACACCACCACCGTCAGCACGAAGGCGCCGGCCCAGGCGAGCTTCTGCCAATCGTCGTAGGGGCTCATCGCGAATTGCCAGATCACGACGGGGACGTTGGCGAGCGGCGCATTGAGGCTGGCGCTCCAGAACTGGTTGTTGAGGGCGGTGAAGAGCAGCGGCGCGGTCTCGCCGGCGATCCGCGCAACGCCGAGGAGGATGCCGGTCAGGATCGCGCTGAGGCCCGCCTTGTAAAGGATCTGTCGTGTGACCCGCCAGCGCGGCAGGCCCAAAGCAAATCCTGCTTCACGCATCGTGTCGGGGATCAGCCGCAGCGATTCCTCGGTCGTACGAACGACGATCGGGAGGAGGATCATCGCCAGCGCAAGCGCACCGGCAAATCCCGAGAAGTGCCCCATTGGGCGGACGACCAGCTCGTAGAAGAATAGGCCGACGATGATCGACGGGGCGCTGAGCAGGATGTCGTTGACGAAGCTGACGACCGAAGCGAGGCGCGTGTTGCGGCCATGCTCAGCAAGGAAGGTGCCGGCCGCGACGCCGAGCGGAGCGCCGATGATCAGCGCGAGCAGGATCATGACCGCACTTCCGTAGAAGGCGTTCAGCAGTCCTCCGCCTGGCACTCCGGGCGGCGGGGTCATCTCCTTGAACAATGTCGGAGTCAGCGCCTCGGCGCCGTGCATCAGGGTTGTCCACAGGATCCAGAACAGCCAGACCAGGCCAAACGCCGTCGCCGCCGTTGCAAAGGCGAAGGCGGTGATGTCGGCTGCCCTGCGGCGGATCGGAATGGCCATCAGCTGGTCCTTCCGTACTGCCGGTTCATGCGCAGCAGCATCAGCTTGGCAATGCTGAGCACGATGAAGGTGACGACGAAGAGCAGGAAGCCGAGAGCGATGAGCGACGATCGGTAAAGGTCTGTGTCCGCCTCGGTGAATTCGTTGGCGATTGCAGCGGCGATCGAATTGCTCGGCATGAGCAGCGACGCGGAAAGGTCGTGCGCGTTCCCGAGCACAAAGGTCACCGCCATGGTTTCGCCCAGCGCGCGGCCGAGGCCGAGGAAGATCGCGCCGATGACGGCAGAGCGCGTGTACGGCAGCGTGACGTTCCTTAAGACTTCCCAGCGCGTCGATCCAAGTGCCACCGCCGATTCCCGCAGCGGCGCGGGCACCGCGCTGAACACCTCGCGCGCCACCGAAGCGATGAACGGTATCACCATGATCCCGAGAACGATTCCGGCCGTCAGCATGCCGATGCCGATCGGCGGCCCGCTGAACAGTGCGCCGATGATCGGCGCGTTGCCGAGATGATCGCTCAGCCACGGCTCGACGTGCGCGGCCATGAACGGGGCGAACAGGAACAGGCCCCACATGCCGTAAATGATGCTCGGAATGGCGGCGAGCAGCTCGATCGCAATGGCGATCGGAGCACGGCTCCAGCGCGGTGCAATGTCGGTCAGAAACAATGCGATGCCGATGCTGACCGGCACCGCGATGATTAGTGCGATCGCGGACGTGACGAGTGTGCCGTAGATCGGCACCAGCGCGCCGAACTTCGACGCGCCGACGTCCCAATCCTTGCCGGTGATGAAGTGCCACCCGAAGGTTTGGAAAGCGAGGCGGCCGCCCCAGGCCATCGACACTGCAATCCCGACGAGAAGGATCAGCACGAGCCAGGCGGCACCGGCGGTGATCAGCTGGAACAGGCGATCCGCGCCGGCGCCGCTCCTTTGAGCGGGAACGGGTACTAACTCAGAGTCCTGGGCGAGCGTTGCGTTCACTTGATATTCGCGCCGACGTAGCTCTCGATCTGCTGGACCAGCGCGGCCGGCAGCGGGACATAATCGAGCTTGTTCGCCTGGTCCTGGCCGTGCTCGAGCGCATATTTGAAGAAGGCCAGCGCCGCGTCCGACTTGGCCTTATCCTTAGGCTGTTTGGGCATCAGGATGAAGGTCGACGCGGTGATCGGATAGGCGTTCTGCCCCGGCGCATTGGTCATGACCAGGTTGAAGTCCTTGGCGTTCTTCCAGTCAGCGCTTTCAGCGGCCGCGGAGAAGGTCGCGGCACTTGGGCTGACGAAGGTGCCTGCAGCATTCTGCAGCTGCGCGAAGACCATGTGGTTCTGGATTACATAGGCATATTCGACATAGCCGATCGAATTCGGGATCTGCTTCACGTAGGTGGCGACGCCCTCATTGCCCTTGCCGCCAACGCCGCCGGGCCAGTTGACCGTCTTGCCCTCGCCCGGGCCGCTCTTCCACGTCGGACTGACCTGACTCAGGTAATGGGTGAAGTTGAAGGTCGTGCCTGAGCCGTCCGAACGGTGGACGACCGCGATGTTCGCGCCCGGCAAGGTCATGCCCGAGTTGAGCTTGGTGATGACCGGGTCGTTCCAGGTCTTGACCTTGCCCGCGAATATGTCGGCGAGGACGGGGCCGGTGAGCTTGAGCTGTCCGGCGTTAAGTCCGGGAATGTTCACCACGGCGACGATGCCGCCGATGACGACCGGGAATTGCGCGAGATTGTTCTTCGCGAGTTCGTCCGAGGCGAGCGGCTGGTCGGTCGCGCCGAAATCGACGGTGCCGGCCTCGACCTGAGAGATTCCCCCGCCGGAACCAATGGACTGGTAGTTGACGCCGATGCCCGACTGCTTCTGATAGTCTGCCGCCCAGGCCGAGAGGACCGGATAAACGAAGGTCGAGCCAGCACCCGTGATCTGGGCGCTGGAAGAGGGCGCAGCCTGGTTACCGGCGTTGCTGCCGCACGCGGCGAGGAGCGCCAGTGCTGGGAGCGCGAGAAGCAGCTTTGTCATGTCGAACTAGACTCCTGTTCGGGATCGAATCCCCTTCGCCCTAGCGACGCTTCGACGATGCCTTTGTGACGGTCTTGTTGCACTTTTATGACAGGGCTTACGACTGTTGCGGCGAACGACGGCCAAGCGTAGGCGAGCCGACATTATGGCGAGCAAGTTCGAAACCTTCGCGGCGCTTCACGTGCCCGGCGACCCGATTATCCTCTACAACATCTGGGACGTGGGCAGTGCGCACGCGGTGGTCGCCGCGGGCGCGAAGGCGCTGGCGACGGGCAGCCACCCTGTGGCCGACGCCAACGGTTGGCTGGACGGACAAAATGTGCCGATGGGTTTTGCCTTCGCCAATGCAATGCGCATCGTCGAAGCGGTCGACGTTCCGCTGACCGTCGACTTCGAAAGCGCTTATTCGACGGATCCGGAAGAGGGCGGAGAAAATGTTGCGAAGTTGAAGGCGACGGGCGCCGTCGGGTGCAATTTCGAAGACCAGGTTATCGGCGGCGAAGGGCTTCACCCGCTCGACCTGCAGGTGAAGCGGCTCGAGGCGATCCGCCGCGCCGTCGGCGAGGATTTCTACATCAACGCGCGCACCGACCTGTTCCTCAAGACGCAGACGTACGATGACGCGCTGATTGACCAGGTAGTCGAGCGCGGCAAGGCGTTCGCCGGAGCGGGTGCGAGTGGCTTCTTCGTCCCGCGCCTGTCAGACCCAAAGCAGATCGAGCGCGTGGTCCGCGAAGTGCCGCTGCCGCTCAACGTCATCGCCTTCCCAGGCGCGCCCGACAAGCAAGTCTGGGCCGACGCCGGAGTCGCGCGCATCAGCCATGGCCCCTTCCCGCATCGCGCACTGATGGCGAGGCTCACCGAAATGGCGCGCGAAGCTATGAACTAGGCTGTGCCAAGTCCTTTCGCATCTTCGCCATGACTTTTGCCGCAACCCTGGCATCCGCCCCTTTTAGCGGCCCACCAAACGCCGGCGTGCAAGATCGACCGATACTATCCCCGAGTCTGATGCACATGTTGATCGCGTCCTGGACGGAGCCGTCGTGATAGTTCGTAAAGACGACGTGCTGTCTTAGGGCCGCGGCGAAGCTGTTCCGAAATGCATGGTCGCCGCAGAGTGCTTGTCGATTGAATTTGGCGACCTCCGGTTCTTCTTGAGTGGGATCGAAGGTTATCGTCACGCGCGGATCACTTTCCGGCACTGGCTCCTTGGTGACCTGGCGGAAGTAAGCGACCTGCTGCTGCGACCAGTCCATGTTGCCATGGAAGAGCGCAAGCGCCTCTCGAACGTCTTTCCGCTCGACAGAGGACAAGCCGCCCGCTCCCATCAGTTCCTGGTAGACCGAAGTCGGCGCCGTCAGTGCAGGCAGCATATTGATCGTCTCGACCGCGCGCCATTCGTTCTCTGGTGGACACTGGTTTTTGGCGAGAGCGAGGGCGAACGACTTTTCGCCGCTGACGAGTTGATTGAGCACATCGCGGATGTCTCGAATCACCGCGATATCCACCTCGCTCTCTTCGAACAGGCGCTCCATCAACTGGCGGTGCTTCGCCGCTTCGCTTCGGCGCTGAGCCCATTCCTGTAGCTCGAAAGCCAGGAGGATTCCGACGAGAACGCCGAGCGTCTCAAGGAACAGCAGCACCCATTCGCGGTCTTCGATGTGCCGGAACGATTCCCCCACCCGCTTGAACAGGATCATGACGCACGGCCCCCCTGCGACGCGTGGGATTTATGCCACGGACTTGCGCTTCCACCAACGCGTGCGGGGGCCGGACTTCAGCACGGTCTTGCGGAACAGCTTCGAGCCGAGGTGAAGGATCAGCGCGACCCACAAAGCCTGCCACAGGATGGCGAGGACGTGAGGCCACCAGCCGGGCTGCTCGGCGGCTCGGGCGATCATGGCCATCGGTGAGGACAGCGGGAAGACGGCCGCGGCGAGCCCTTCGGTGGAATCTGGATTGCCGATGACGGTCGAAGCAAAGCCGAAGATGAGCACCTGCGCGAAGGTGACGGGCATCGACATGGTCTGGACCTCGCGAACCGTCGAGGCCTGAGCGCCGATGGTCAGGAAGGCGGCGCCGAGCAGCAGGTAATTCATCGCGAAATAGATGACCGCCAGCGCGAGGAAGCCGGGCCACCCGACTGCGGGCGGCGGCAGCGTCGTGACCCCGCCATGCTTCACCATCTGGATCAACAGTGCGCCGGCGCTGACCCACACGACGATGCCCACCACCGAGGCGGCGAGCATCGCGAACAGCTTGCCGACGAACAATGCATCGATCGGGACCGCCGCTGCGATCACCTCAATGATCTTGTTCGATTTCTCCTCGATCAGCTGGCTGAGCAGCATGCCTGAGAGGAGGATCGTCAGGAAGAAGAGCAGCATCTGCCCGATCTGACCCGTCAGCGCGCGCACCTTCGCCAGGGAACCCGACGAAGATCGCACCGTGGTCACGGGCAGGATGGCGGGGCTCGCCTGTTCCGGAGCGCGCGCATTGGCGATCAGCAGCCGGAGCTGGCCGAGTGCGGCCGGATCGGCATCGAGCGAACCTGTCAGGTGTGGATGGTCGAGGCCGCCGGTGAGAACCGCTCGAATCGGCGGTTGGCGCGTGCCGAGCAACCGCTGCTGCTGGGCCGCAAGGTCCGGCTCCGGCGGATAGTGGACGAGCATGACCAGCGATTCAGGATCGAGCGCCTGGCCGAGCTGATCGCGAGCAGCAGACAGGCGCTCAAAGTCCTGCTGCGACGAGACCACGGCGACCGTTGGCCGCTCGGTCTGGCTTGCAACGCGCGCGCCGATTCCTCCGAACACACCGCCGAGCAGCAGGGGGAAGAGCGGTCCGAGCAGGAAGAAGATGAAGGCCTTCGACAGCACCGTCGCCGAAAAGTCACGGCGGGCGATCACGAAGGCCGAGCGCAGGAAGCGCATCATTGCAGCTTCTCCCGGCCCATTTCCGCAGCAGCGCGATTACCCGCTATTGCGACGAAAGCGTCATGAAGGCCGGGCCGCTCGATCGCCAGCGTCTCGATGCCCGCGCCACCGTCGATCAGCGCCTTGAGCAACGGCTCGGGTCCCGCCGCGGGCAGCTCGAACACCCATTCGTCGCCTTCACGGCGCGCGCCGGCGGGAATCGCCGAGCGCCACGGGCCGTCGCTCGCGCGGGTCCGAAGGCGAACGATCGAATTCAGCTTCGCGCGAGCGTCGTCGACGCGTCCGTCGAACGCGACTTTGCCCCGCGCAATGATCGCGACGCGCTCGCACAGCCGCTCGGCATGAGCGATGACATGCGTCGAGAAGATGATGGTCACGCCGGCGCGCGCTTCACGTCGGATCAGTTCTTCGAGGCGTCCCTGATTGATCGCGTCGAGGCCTGCGAATGGCTCGTCGAGCATGATCAGCCGCGGCTTGTGAATGATGGTGCCGAGCAGCTGCACCGTCTGCGCCATGCCCTTGGACAAAGTGCGGATCGGCTTTCTCGCCCACTCGCCAAGGTTGTGCTCGTCGAGCAAAGCATCGGCGCGGCGGCGGCCTTCGGCGATCGGCATTCCACGAAGTGCACCCATGAACGCGATCGCGTCGCGCGCGTGCATGGCGGGATAGAGGCCGCGCTCCTCGGGCAGATAGCCGATCTCCTGCGCTGCCTCGAGCGGGCGCTCGCGGCCGAGCACGCGCCTGACGCCGCTCGACGGGTCGATGATCCCGATGAGGATGCGCAAGGTCGTGGTCTTGCCGGCCCCGTTCGGGCCGAGGAGGCCGTAGATCGACCCTGGCGGGACGGCGAGACTCACGCCGTCCACGGCACGCGTTCCGTCGAAATCCTTGACGAGGTCGATGGCTTCGACCGCGTACGCGCTGGATGTCGTGGACTGCGAGGCCTGTCGAAGCACTGAAATTCCTACGAAATCTGCCACCGCCGGTGTACAGGCGTCCCCGTGCATAGGGGCCAAAGCCTTGAGGAAGCAATAAGGACGAAGGCGGCGGAGCTTGGCTTCGCGGCGTGCGGCTTTACGTCCGCCGGCGCCGCTGACGGCGCGGGGCTCGAGCTCAGGCGCTGGCTCGAAGCGGGTCACCACGGGACCATGGAGTGGATGGAGGACCGGGCGCACCATCGCGTAAGTCCGCTCGCCCTTTGGCCTGAGGCGAGGTCCGCGATCGCGCTTGGGATGAGCTACGCGCCGGCTACGGACCCGCTCGCACTGGCGGAGCGGCCGGACCTCGCGCGCATTTCGGTCTATGCGCAGGGCGGCGACTATCACAAGACGGTCAAGAAGGCGCTGAAGGCGCTAGCGCGCTTCATCGTCGAGGAAGCGCCCTCGGAGTTGAAGGTGTTCGTCGACACGGCGCCGGTGATGGAGAAGCCGCTCGCGCAAGCCGCCGGGATCGGCTGGCAGGGAAAGCATACGAATCTCGTCAGCCGCGAGCATGGGAGCTGGCTGTTCCTCGGCGTGATCCTCACCAGTCTCGACCTGGAGCCAGACGCGCCGGCGGATCACGGGCAGCATTGCGGATCATGCACGCGCTGCCTCGAGGCTTGCCCGACGCAGGCGTTCGTCGGGCCGCATCGGATCGATGCTCGGCGCTGCATCTCTTACCTGACGATCGAGCATGACGGGGCGATCCCGGAGGAATTCCGCTCCGCCATGGGTAACCGCATCTACGGCTGCGACGACTGCCTCGCCGTGTGCCCCTGGAACCGCTTTGCCGATGCCGCGGCGGCAAATCGCGCCTTCCTTCCGCGCGCCGAGCTCGCCGCCCCTCGCCTCGCCGACCTTCTCGCGCTCGACGATATGAGCTTCCGGGAGATGTTCGCCGGCTCGCCGATAAAGCGCATCGGCTTGAAGCGGATGATCCGCAACTGCCTGATCGCCGCCGGCAACAGCGGCGACGCTGCGCTCGCCGACTCAATCCGCCCACACCTCGGCGATCCCGATCCGGTGATTGCCGAAAGCGCCCAATGGGCGCTCGTTCAGCTGGGGTTCTCGAGCGCGAAGATGCAGGCCGCCTGATCGATGTCGACGCCCGACGGCGAGCGCGTATCGACGTGGGTCACGCGGTAGCCGCCGCTCTGCGGATAGAGATAGGCGTCGAGGACGCAGCTGCGGCCGCGAAACTGAAGCTTGAGGCTGTTGCCTTCGAGGATCTGAAGCGCGGGCTTTCCGAAATGGCCGACCAGCTCATTGGGGGTGAGGCCGAGGATCTGCCGCGCCCGCGGTGAGGCGGGCTGAGGCTGGGGAATCTGTTGAGCGGGCGGCTGCTCCGGGCGAGTGGCGCAGGCTGCCAGCAGCAGGGTCGAGGCGAGGACTAAGCGGCGCATGATCGTGTGATGCCCGCGAGCCTTCGCCAAGGCAATGTTGCCGGTGACTGAATGCGCGGCTAGGC
This sequence comes from Sphingomicrobium sp., assembly GCA_036275975.1. Lineage (GTDB taxonomy): Bacteria > Pseudomonadota > Alphaproteobacteria > Sphingomonadales > Sphingomonadaceae > Sphingomicrobium. The sequence goes on along the minus strand of DASUCP010000054.1, from coordinate 8,576 downwards.
GGCGCCATCCCATCGACTTCCCGGAGATTTCATGACCGACCGCCGCCTCGACGTGCTCGCCATCGGCAATGCCATCGTCGACGTGATCGCCGACGCCGACGACGCGTTCCTCGACAAAGAGGGCATGCACAAGGGTGCGATGCGGCTGATCGACGAGGCCGAAGCGCATCGGCTCTACGAGGCCATGCGCCCGGCGCGCGAGCTCAGCGGCGGGTCCGCCGCGAACACCGTGGCGGGGATCGCGTCCCTCGGATTGAAGGGTGGCTTCATCGGCCAGCTCGCCGACGACCAGCTCGGCGAGATTTTCGCCCATGACATCCGCAGCCTCGGCGTCGAATTCGCAACGCCGCTCCGCAGCGACGTTGGCGCGACCGCACGCTGCCTGATCCTCGTCACGCCCGATGCGCAGCGGACTATGAACACCTTCCTCGGAGCAGCGCAGATGCTCGGGCCCGACGCGGTCGACCCGGAGCACGTCGCGCAGGCGAAAATCCTTTATCTCGAAGGCTATCTCTGGGACCCGCAATCGCCCCGCGACGCGATGATGAGAGCGATGGATGCCGCGCGCGCAGCGGGAACGAAGGTCGCCTTCACGCTGTCCGACAGCTTCGTCGTTGACCGCCATCGGGAGGGGCTTTGGCAGCTGTTCCGGGAAGGCAGGATCGATATCCTCTTCGCGAACGCAGCCGAGATCATGAGCCTGGCCGAGCATGAGAGCGCCGAAGAGGCGGCGCTTGCTGTGGCGGCGGAGGTTCCGACGGTGGTCGTGACACAAAGCGAGAAAGGCGCTTTTGCACTTTCGCGGGGCGAGCGATTGCAAGTCCCCGCGGAGCCGATCAGCGAGTTGGTCGATACGACCGGAGCCGGCGACCTTTTCGCCGCCGGTTTTCTCGCGGGTGAGGCGCGCGGCCTAGGTGTTGAACGCTCGCTCAAACTCGGCGCGATCTGCGCCGCCGAGGTGATCCAGCATTACGGCGCGCGCCCCGAGGCCGACCTCAGGGCGCTTGCCGCCGATGTCGTCTAATCGCGCTCGCCGATGTCCTGCGGCGGGACCGGCGCTCCCGGCATCGGCGCGATGCCGATCGAGCCAGGCGCCCCCGGCTCCAGTTCGCCGACTTCCGTGATGCCGCGCGCCACATTGCTGTGCCGGTATCCGTAGACGAAGTAGACAATCAGCCCGATCACGGTCCAGCTGACGAACAGCAGCTTGGATTCGTTGTTCAGGTTGATGAACAGCAGCAGACAGCCCGCGATCGACAGCGGAGCGACGATGAACAGCGCCGGGGTCCGAAACGGCCGTGGCCGGTTCGGGTCCTTCTTGCGCAGGATCATGACGCCCAGCGAGACCGCCGCGAAGGCGAAGAGCGTCCCGGCGTTCGAATAATCGGCGAGCGTGCCGACCGGCAGGAATGCCGCGGCGATGGCGACGAACACACCCGTGACGATCGTTACGATGTAGGGCGTGCGGAAGCGCTCATGGACGGCGGACAGCCGCTCGGGGAGCAGGCCGTCGCGCGCCATCACGAAGAAGATGCGGGTCTGGCCGTACATCATCAACAGCACGACCGAGGGAAGCGCGAGCGCCGCCGCGAGTCCGACGAGGTTGCCGAACAGCGGATTCGAGACCTGGCGGAGAATGTGGGCGAGCGCTTCCTTGGAGCAGACCGTCGGGGCGTTCGCCGCCTGGCACGCCGCCGAAGCGTAAAGCTCGGGCGAACCCTCCTTGAACGCCAGCCCGGTCGCCGGATCGATCAGGGGCTGCGCGCCATAGGAACCGACGACACCTGCCGAGACGAGCAGATAGAAGACGGTGCAGATCAACAGGCTGCCGATGAGCCCTATGGGCACGTTGCGTTGCGGGTTCTTGGTTTCTTCGGCTGCCGTCGAGACGGCGTCGAAGCCGACGTAGGCGAAGAAGATCGAGGCCGCGGCACCCAGGATGCCGGTGCCCGACGAGCTCAGCGGATTACCCCAGCCGCGGGGCGCGAACGGCTCGAAATTCGAGGCGTGACCGCTGATCATCGGCAGGGTGATGATGAGGAACAGCGTCAGGGCCGTCACCTTGATGACCACCAGGACCGCGTTGAATGTCGCGCTTTCCTTGGTCCCGATGACGAGCAAGGTTGTGACGAAGGCGACGACGAGCACCGCCGGCAGATTGAAGAGGCCGCCGACTTCGCCACCCTGCAGGAAGCCCCACTGGATGGGGGGGCCGACCGCCAGGGCGTGCGGAATGTGTACCCCGATAGAATTAAGCAGGCCGGTAATGAACCCGGACCATCCAACGGCCACCGCGCTCGCGCCGAGCGCATATTCAAGAATGAGCGCCCAACCGACCAGCCACGCCATGATCTCCCCCATGACGGCGTAGGAGTAGGTGTAGGCGGAGCCCGCGACCGGAACCATCGAGGCAAGCTCGGAATAGCAGAGCGCGGCAACGGCACACACCGCGCCCGCGACGATGAAGCTGACCATCATGCCCGGGCCGGCCTTCTGAGCCGCCGTCGCCGTGAGAACGAAAATACCGGTGCCGATGACTGCGCCGATGCCAAGAAGCGTCAGCTGGAAGGCTCCGAGGGAGCGCTTCAGCGATTTCTTTTCGGCAGTCGCAAGGATTTCGTCGAGTGGCTTGATCCGGCCGCGGCCTGGCGCGCGCGGTGCAATGGTCGCCATGTTTATCCCCTCAGGTGAAAGATCTTGGGCCGGAGCCTAGCGGCTCATGCCGTGAGGGCAATCCTCTTTCGATGGGCGACGCGCTCAGCGCGCCAGCATCGGGCCCAAAGGCCGGCCGCCGAAGACATGGGCGTGAAGGTGCGGCACCTCCTGACCCGAATTCGGCCCGACATTGGCGAGCATGCGGTAGCCGCGTTCGACGAGCCCGCCCTCGCGGGCGATCTTGCCGATGGCTCGGGTGAACGCCGCAATTTCCTCGTCCGAAGCCCGATCAGAGAAATCGTCCCATGATACGTAGGCGCCCTTCGGAATCACGAGAATGTGCGTTGGCGCTAACGGGTTGATGTCGTGAAAGGCGAGGACATGGTCGTCCTCATAGACCTTGTTGCATGGGAGCTCGCCGCGCAGGATCTGCGCGAAGATATTGCTGTCGTCATAAGGCTGTGTCGCATCGATCGCCATTACTGACTCCGCTTGACCGGCGTTTTCCGCCCGCTACCACAAAGGGATGACCGACGAGACCCCCGAAAGCCTGATCCCGTACGACGAGATCGTACAGGACGCGCTTCGGGCCGTGGTCGGACGGGTGCTCGGTGAGATCGAGGCTTCGGGCGGACTCCCGGGCGAGCACCATTTCTACATCACGTTCAAGACACGCATGCCGGGTGTTTCCATTCCGAAGCACCTGATGGAGCGGTTCCCGGACGAAATGACGATCGTCATCCAGCACCGCTTCTGGGACCTGAAGGTCGAGGACGATGCCTTTTCGGTCGGCCTGTCGTTCGGCGGGGTTCCGGCAACGCTTCACGTTCCGTTCGCGGCGGTGACCCAATTCCACGATCCTGCCGTCGAGTTTGCGCTGACCTTCCAGGCCAATGCCGCGGAAGAGCCGCACGAGGAGCATGAGGAAGCCGAGAACGATGCGCCGGCCTCTGAAGAGGGCGAGCGGCGCGAGGATGGCTCCAACGTCGTCAACGTGGATTTCACGCGCAAGAAGTAGCCAACCGCTCGCCCTGAGCTTGTCGAAGGGCCGCATTTCTTCTTAGGGCCAGCGAAAAGGACAGGGCTTCGACACGCCCATCCCGAACGGTTCAGGAGAAACTATGCCAAGCACCGCCACCCGCACCGAATCCGACAGCTTCGGGCCTATCCAAGTCCCGGCCGATGCTTATTGGGGCGCGCAGACCGAGCGCTCGATCGAGAATTTCCCCTTCGGGCCGCGCGAGCAGATGCCGATGGAGATCGTCCATGCGCTCGGCTTCATCAAGCAGGCGGCGGCGCGCGTGAACGCACGCATTGGGGGCCTCGACCCGAAGATTGCCGAGGTGATTCAGCAGGCGGCCGGCGAGGTGGCACGCGGCGACCTCGACGGCCAGTTTCCGCTCGTCATCTGGCAGACCGGCTCCGGCACCCAGTCGAACATGAACGCCAACGAGGTCATCGCGGGACGAGCAAACGAGATCATGATTGGCAAGCGTGGCGGAAAGGAGCCCGTCCACCCGAACGATCACGTGAACAAAAGCCAGTCGTCGAACGACAGCTTCCCGACCGCGATGCACGTCTCGGCCGCGCGCGCGGTTCAGATGAAGCTGCTGCCGGCGCTCAACAAGATGCACGAGCGGCTAGCCGATCAGGCGAAGCGCTGGGATTCGATCGTCAAGATCGGGCGGACCCACCTGCAGGATGCGACGCCGCTGACGTTGGGTCAGGAATTTTCGGGTTACGCGGCGCAGATCAGCGACTGTATCGAGCGGGTGGAGAGCGTGCTCCCGCGCGTCATGCGGCTCGCCCAGGGCGGGACGGCCGTCGGCACCGGCCTCAACGCACCCAAGGGCTTCGCGGAGGAATTCGCGAAGGAAATCTCAGGGCTGACGCAACTCCCATTTGTCTCGGCTCCGAACAAGTTCGCGGAGTTGGCCGCCCACGACACGATGGTGGAGCTCTCGGGCGTGCTCAACGTCATCGCGGTGGCGCTGACGAAGATCGCGAACGACATCCGCCTGCTCGGTTCGGGGCCACGTTGCGGCCTCGGCGAGCTCAAGCTGCCAGAGAACGAGCCGGGAAGCTCGATCATGCCGGGCAAGGTCAATCCGACACAGGCCGAGATGCTGACCATGGTCGCGGCTCAGGTCATGGGCAATCACGTCGCCGTGTCCGTCGGGGGGATGCAGGGCCATTTGGAGCTCAATGTGTTCAAGCCGCTGATCGGCGCGAACGTGATCCGCTCGATCAACCTGCTGTCGGTCGGCATGGAGAGCTTCACGCAGCGGATGCTCGACGGCGCCGAGCCGAACGTCGAGCGCATCAACGAGCTGATGAACCGCTCGCTGATGCTGGTCACGGCGCTGGCGCCGGAGATCGGCTACGACAATGCGGCGGCAATCGCCAAGCACGCGCACAAGCACGGCAAGACATTGAAGGAGGCGGGTCTGGAACTTGGGCTGATCGACGAAGCCACCTTTGACCGCGTGGTGAATCCGGAGACGATGATCGGGCGCTAAAGCTTAAGGTTCAGGCGAACGCCGAGATTGTCGATGCCGGGGTTCTGGTGACCAAACAGCTGGGCGTGGCTCATGTGCACCCAGCTTGCCTCGATGCTGACGCGATCGCTGACCTGCGCGCCGACCCCCAACTCGGGTTCGAACAGGACCCGACTGCCGAAATCGATCTTGTCGTTCGTGAGGTCCTGGAACTTTTCGGCCGAGCCCGTGTGGACGGCGATCCCCAAGCCCGGCCGGATGTAGATGCTGTGACCGAACCTGGCTGACAAGCCAGCAGCGGCGTAGCTTGTGTCTCCGGCGGTGTTCAGCGCTCCGAACAGATATGGCTGAAGCGGCGTATGGCCGATATCCCCGCCGCGGTAGCCGACCATGACGTCCATGCCCCCCTCGATGCCGCTTAGGTCCGTCGGCAGCTTCACGTCATGGACGTAAAGTCCGCCGAACAGCTCGCCGGCAGATGCGGGGGCGGAAAGCAGGCCGGCGGCCAAAGCGAAGCAAACATACGCAGCGCGATTCACAGGCGCTCCTCCTCAAAGAAGCCACTTCAATGTTTGATCGCCCCGATTGTGCCGAAGGGCGATGCAAGAAGTTCGGTTTGTGTTAGCTTCCGGCGGAGGAGGGACGCGTATGTGGCAGAAGCTTTGTCTGGGGGCAGCAACGATCCTTTTGTCGGCATGCGCCACCCTGGAAGGGAAACCTCAGCACCTCGTCGGACTTTGGGGCGGGCCGCATGCGGGGGCCGATTTCTCCGGCGGCCTCGCCGACCTGCAGTTCGATTGCGCGTCGGGCACGATGGACGACCCCATCATGATCACCGACGTCGGCCCGTTCTCGGTCAAGGGAACGTACAGGACCGGCGCGTCCGGTCCTATCCGGGTGGGGCAGTTCTTCAAGAGCCAGGAAGCGCTCTTTTCCGGAGAAGTCGCCAAGGGCACGGCGAAGAATTCCCCTCGCCTGATGACGCTGAGCGTCGCCCTCGAGGACGGGACGGCGCTCGGACCCTTCACGCTGACCGAAGGGGTTCCGCCGCAGATCACGCGCTGCCTCTGATCAGCGCGACTGCCACGCCTGAAGCGCCGCGCTGGGCGCGATCAGATTGATGATGTTCAGCGTCAAATTGTCGCGGATCACGAACAGCGGCACGAGCTCGAGCACCACGAGCAACAGGATCGAGGCCCAAACGGGCAGCTTGCGCGCGACCCAAAACCCGACGCACATCATCAGGATATCCGAAACCGAGTTGACGACGCTGTCGCCGCTGTAGCCGAGCGCGGCCGTGGTCTCGCGGTAGCGATCGATCACGAACGGCGTGTTCTCGATCACCTCCCACGCCGCTTCGATGAAAAGTGCGACCAGGAAGCGCGTTGCGACGGGCCAGCGACGCGCAAGGAGCCACAACAGCGCGTAGAAGAGTAGGCCGTGAACGATATGGCTGGGACTGTACCAATCGAGCAGCATCTGGCTGGTCTTCGGACTGTCACGCGCGCCGACCCACAGCTCGACCGTGCCGCAAGTGCAGATCGGGTGCCGCCCTATCGCAAGCTCGATCGCTGCGGCGGCCGCGACAATGGCGAGAGCGATCATCGCGGTTCGGCGGGCGGTCATCCGGTGAGGCTTAGCAGAGCAAAGCGCCTTGCAAAGCACGGCTGTTCGGCGGACACACACGCGCGTGCTGAGGACCTACGGCCCGGATTGCGACGGACGCATCATCGACGCGACGAGGGAGCGCATCCCGGACGAAGCCGCGTGGATCGACCTCGAAGAGCCGACCCGCGAAGAAGAAAAGCTCGTCGAGCAGTGCATCCGCGTCAATGTCCCCACGCAGGCTGAAATGGCGGAGATCGAGCCTTCCAGTCGGCTCTACGAAAGGAATGGCGCGCTCTACATGACAGTCAGCGCGCTTCGGGGCGTCGAAGAGCATCTTCCGACGACCACCCCGATCGGCTTTGTGCTCGCCGACAATCGGCTTGTGACGATCCGCTATGCGACGCCGAAACCGATCCGCACCTTCGAAAATCATGCGCGCCGCGAGCCTGAGCTCGTTCGTGACGGCACCACCGCGCTGGTGCGCCTTCTCGACGCGATCATCGACCGACTGGCGGACGAAATCGAGGGCGTCAGCGGCACGATGGAGGGCCTGTCGCAGCAGATTTTCCAGGAGCAGCAGGACCAACGTCGCATTCCGGCCGACAAGCTGACGGCATTGCTGACGAGCATCGGCCGTACCCAGACCCTGCTGACGAAGATTCGCTATTCAGCGGTGAGCACGATGCGGATGCTGAGCTTTCTCGGCGGTTCGAACCTGGTCCACGACGAAAGCCAGAAGGAGTTGAGGCACCACGTCGCGAGCATGACCACTGACGTCACCTCGCTGAGCGAGCATGCCAGCTTCCTGACTGACAGCCTGCAATTCCTGCTCGACGCGTCGCTGGGCCTGATCAGCATCGAGCAGAATGCGGCGATGAAGCTCTTCTCATGGGCGGCCGTGATCCTGCTCCCGCCGACCCTCATCGCCGGGATATTCGGCATGAACTTCCATTACATGCCCGAGCTCAACTGGCATTACGGCTACCCGATTTCGCTCGTGCTGATGCTGGTCACGGCGGTCGGGCCGTATCTCTATTTCAAGAAGCGCGGCTGGCTTTAAGCTTCGACGAGCGGAATCGCCGGGATTTCCATTTCGGGTTCTGCTTTGGCCTGGGTGGCGCGGCGGCGCGCAAGCGCGGCATAAGCGAGAGCGAGGTCGCCCGCGACCTCGGCCGAATGCTCTTCTCCCTTGGCATGCGCGGCGGCGCGTGCCTCAGCGGCGCGCCGGCGGAAATATTCTGCGTCGTGCGTCATATCTGTCATGTAATCGGCGCCCGTTACGATGGCGAGACGATCGGTCCCCGCCCGCCGCATTGTACGTTCCTTTCGCCGCATCCGGCGCTCAGGTTTGCCGCGCGGCCACGGCGTTGCTAATCGGCCCCCGGCTCCCATCTAGAACGCAGCCCCAGAAAGACAGCGATGATCCCCACCGGCCAGGACAGCCTCCACACCCGCTCGACCCTTGAAGTCGAAGGGAAGAACTACGCTTATTTCTCGCTGCGAAGGGCCGCCGAGACGCTCGGCGACGTGTCGCGGCTACCCTTCTCGATGAAGGTGCTGCTCGAGAACCTCCTGCGCTTCGAGGACGGCGAAACGGTCACTCGCGACGACCTTCAGGCGATGGCCGACTGGCTGAAGGAACGCCGGATCAATCGGGAGATCCAGTACCGGCCCGCGCGCGTTCTGATGCAGGACTTCACGGGCGTTCCCGCGGTGGTCGACCTTGCCGCCATGCGCGATGCGATGAAGCAGCTCGGTGGCGATGCGCAAAAGATCAATCCGCTCGTTCCGGTGCACCTGATCATCGACCACAGC
>DASUCP010000053.1:0-3352 GCA_036275975.1 Sphingomicrobium sp. | reverse complement strand
TCGCGGATGACGTCCTGCACGTCGAGGCTGCGGCGGGCATGGATGAGGAGTCGCTGGCGGTGGCGGCCGCGCAGCATGGCAAGCGGAGCGGGAGCAGGGCCGAAGACCGCCATGCCTTCCACTTCGGGCGCACCATGGCCGATGCGCCGCGCAACAGTTTCGGCCTCGCCCGCATCTTCCGCGGAGACGATGATTGCGGCGAGGCGACCGAACGGGGGCATAGCCGCCTCGCGCCGCGCGTCGGTTTCGGCGGCGTAGAAGCCGGGTGCATCGCCGGAGACCAGTGCCGCGATCACCGGCGCATCGGGATCGTGGGTCTGGACGAAAACTCGGCCTGGCTTGTCGCCGCGCCCGGCTCGGCCGGCGACCTGCTGAATTTGCTGAAAACTCCGTTCGGCTGCCCTGAGGTCGCCTCCGGCCAGACCGAGGTCCGCATCGACGACGCCGACCAGCGTCAGGTTCGGAAAGTGATAGCCCTTGGTCACCAGCTGAGTGCCCACGACGACATCGATCGCGCCGGCATCCATTGCTCCGACGAACTCGGCGGCCCGGAGCGGAGACCAGATGGTATCGCTCGTCACGATCGCTGTCCGCGCTTCCGGGAACAGCTCCGCAACCTCGTCGGCAATTCGCTCGACGCCAGGCCCGCAGGCGACGAGACTATCCTCCTCACCGCATTCCGGACAGGCGTTCGGCGGGGGCATGACGTGGCCGCAATGGTGGCAGGCGAGGCGATGCATCAGCCGGTGCTCGACCATCCAGGCGGTGCAGTTGGGGCATTGAAAGCGGTGGCCGCAGTGGCGGCAGAGCGTCAGCGGCGCAAAGCCGCGACGGTTGAGGAAGAGGAGCGACTGCTCGCCCCGGTCGAGATTCGATTCGAGCTCTCGAACTAACGTCGGTGCGAGCCAGCGGCCTCGAGGCGGCGGGTCCTGCGTCAGGTCGATCGCGGAGATGCTCGGCATGGTCGCGCCGGCGAATCGGTGCGGCAGGGTGACTTCGCGATACCTGCCGAGCTCGACCATATGCTTGCTCTCGATGGGCGGCGTTGCAGTCGAGAGGATCACCGGAAGGTCCTCAAACTTGCCGCGCATCACGGCGGTGTCACGGGCGTGGTACTGGACGCCGTCCTCCTGCTTGAACGACGGCTCGTGGGCCTCGTCCACAACGATCAGGCCGAGGGTTGGGTAAGGGAGAAAAAGCGCCGAGCGAGCGCCAACTGTAACGGCGGCTTCGCCGCTCGCGATCCCGCGCCAGTTTCGACGGCGCTGGGACGAACGAAGGTCCGAATGCCAGGCGACCGGTGCAGAGCCGAAGCGCGCCTCGAAGCGCTTCAAAAAAGGTTCGGTGAGCGCGATCTCGGGAAGGAGGACTAGGGCCTGCTTTCCCTGGCGCAGGCATTCGGCGATCGCCTCGAAATAGACTTCGGTCTTGCCTGAGCCGGTGACGCCGTCGAGCAGCACCGGGTCGAAGCCCTTGCCGATTGCCGAGGCGAGGGTGGCGGCCGCCTCCTGCTGGTCCTCGTTGAGGTCCGGAGGTGCGTGCTCCGGGTCCGGCCGGGGCAGCGGCCGATCGGCATCCACCGCGATGGGCTCGAGCGCGCCTGCGTTCACCAAACCCCTTAAGACGCCGTCGCTCACTCCAGCATGGTGAGCGAGCTCGCGGACGGTGCCCTGACGTCCTTCGACAGCCGCCAGCGCCTTCTCGCGCTGCGGCGTCAGGCGATCCGGAATCACGCCCGTCGGCCTGTATTCGGTAAGTTGGCGCGGACCATCGAGCGCGGCCGACGAAGGCAGAACCATCCGCAGCACCGAAGCGAGCGGCGCGAGGTAATAATCCGCGGTCCACTCACACAGCCGTCGAAGGGGTCCCGCAATCGGCGGCACGTCCATGACGTCGGCGAGCGGACGAAGCCGCGAATCCGGTACCTCATTGGTCGGCAGCCGGTCTGCCTCCCAAGCAACGCCCAGCAGCTGCCGCGGACCGAGCGGAGCGACGACAATCGAGCCGGGCTCGATAGCCATGCCGTCGGGCACCCGATAATCGAGCGGCGCGAGCGCTGCGTTCAGTGTCACGACACGGGCGCGGCTTGGCATCAGCGACCGCGAAACGCAGCGATTGCAGCGGTCCTACGCGCGCGAAGGCGCAGGTGCGTGCGCACGAGATCGCGCACCCAGCTGTTGCGAAAGGAGGGGACGTTCGTCATCGCGGGGGCTTAGAGCACAGCAGGCCGGCTGTAGGACAGTGGCCGCGCACATCGCCCGTTGCTATGGCGAATCCGGGACTGGAGCGGGGACGTCAGAGAGGACGTCTCGAATGATTGCACGACGCTGGCACGGCCGGGTTCCTGCGGCCAAAGCCGCCGAATATCTCAAGCTCACTAAGGACGTCGGACTGGCGGACTACCGGCGAACGCCCGGCAACATCGCCGCCTGGTGCCTACATCGCAAAGACGGCGATGTTGTCCATGTCGAGACTTTCACCTTTTGGGAAAGCGAAGAAGCCATCCGGCGCTTTGCTGGCGACGAGTTGACGAAGGCCAAATATTACGACTTCGATCCCGACTTCCTGCTCGAGCTCGAGCCCGAGGTCCTGCACTTCGAGGTGATCGAGGCCGACTAGCGGCCGCGCTTCTTGCGGTGCTCATCGAAGTCGAGGACGGAGACTTCCTCGTCCGGCTGCAGAAGGCCGAGGCGGCGGGCGACTTCCTGATAGGCCTCTTCGACGCCGCCGAGGTCCTGGCGGAAGCGATCCTTGTCGAGCTTCTGGTTGGTCTTCATGTCCCACAGGCGGCAGCCATCCGGACTGATCTCGTCGGCGAGTATGACGCGGGCGAACTCGCCGTCGTACACCCTGCCGAACTCGAGCTTGAAATCAATGAGGCGGATGCCGATCGCGGCGAACATGCCGGAGAGGAAGTCGTTCACGCGGATCGCCATGTCGGCGATGTCGTTCATCTCATCCTGCGTCGCCCAGCCGAAGCAGGCGATGTGCTCGTCGGCGATCATCGGATCGCCCAGCGCGTCGTCCTTGTAATAATATTCGATGATGGTCCGGGGCAGCTGCGTGCCTTCCTCGATGCCAAGCCGCGTCGCGAGCGAGCCCGCTGCGACATTGCGCACCACAACCTCAAGTGGAATGATCTCGACTTCGCGGATCAACTGCTCGCGCATGTTGAGCCGGCGGATGAAATGCGTCGGGATGCCGATGCGGTTCAGATGGGTGAAGATGAATTCCGAAATCCGGTTGTTGATGACGCCCTTGCCGTCGATGATTTCGTGTTTCTTCTTGTTGAAGGCAGTCGCGTCGTCCTTGAAGAACTGCACCAGCGTACCCGGTTCCGGACCTTCATAAA
>DASUCP010000052.1:0-4387 GCA_036275975.1 Sphingomicrobium sp. | reverse complement strand
TAGAGCAGCTGGACGATCTTGTTGTTCATCGTCCCTCCGGCCTGCGGGTGCGAATGGAGGATCAGCGCGACGGGCGCGCGGGGCCGGGTGCCGGGGTGAAAACGTCCTTCGAGGCGTCCCTCGGGGCCGGGAAAAATGACTTCAGGCATGGGCGGTTTTGGGCTCGGTGTCGGAATTGATCGCCGACGGGTGCGCCGCGGCGTTGGCTGCTATATAGGGACGTCAGTTCACGTGGCAATCGGCAGATAATCAAGCAAAAATGAAGCAACGCATCTACCTCGATCACGCAGCGACCACTCCGGTCCTGCCCGCGGCTCGCGAAGCCATGGCGGCCGCGCTCGAATCGTGGGCGAACCCGAGCTCGCCGCACGCTGAAGGACGGGCGTCACGCGCAATCCTCGAGGAGGCGCGTAAAACGATCGCCGAAGTGCTCGGCTGGCGTCATGACGTCGTCTTTACGAGCGGCGCGAGCGAGGCGGTGGAGATTGCGGCAAGGCGCGCGAAGGTTTCTCGGAGAGCGCATGGCGCGACCGAACACGCGATTGTGCCACACACGATGGGCGAGGCGTCGCGAGTGATTCCCGTGCATTCAAACGGCCTCATCGACGAGGACGCACTTGAAGCCGTCTTGGCCCAAGGCCCCGCACTGATCGCGATCCAGCAGGTCAACAACGAGACGGGCGTGATCCAGCCGCTTGATCGCCTCGCGCCGAAGATCCGCGAGAGCGGCTCGCTTCTTCTCGCTGACTGTGCACAAAGCGCCGGAAAGCTTCCGCTGCCTGATGCTGATTTCATCGCCGCCTGCGCGCATAAGCTCGGCGGTCCCCCGGGCGTCGGGATATTGCTGGTGCGCGATCTCGCCACGCTCGAGCCAGTCGGCGGGCAGGAGAAGGGCTACCGCCGCGGGACTCAGGATGCGCCTGCAGCGGCGGCCTTCGCGGCCGCACTCGCCGCCCGTCCTTACGACATGAACCGTCTGGCGGAGCTGCGGCGCCGTCTCGAAGACGGTGCGAAGCAGACCGGTGCAGTCGTCATCGCTGAGAACAGCCCTCGCATCCCGACCATCGGCGCGATCTCGCTCCCTGGCGCGTCGAGCGCATCGTTGCTGGTGCAATGCGACCTTGCCGCAATCGCCGTTTCGGCAGGGAGCGCCTGCTCCTCTGGCAAGATGAAGAAGAGCCAGGTGCTCGAAGCGATGGAAGTGCCCACGGAAATCGCGAACGGTTTTCTCCGCCTCAGCTTCGGTCCCGCCACGAGCGAAGCCGACATCGACACGTTCCTCTCCGAATGGCAGCAGATCGCGAGCCGTGTATCGGCCAAGGCGGCATGATTTATCTCGATTATCAGGCCACCACTCCAGTTGCCCCCGAAGTCAATCACGCGATGCAGCCATGGATTGCGGAGAAGTTCGCCAACCCGCATTCGCCGTCTCGCTGGGGCAATGAGGCAGAAGCGGCCATCGAGGTCGCCCGCAAGCAGGTCGAGACAGCGCTCGGGTTCAAGGGCGGAAGTATCGCCTTCACCGGCAGCGCGACCGAGGCGCTGAACTGGGCGCTGAAGGGCACCGTCGAGAAAGCGCCGAAGGGCCGCAATCGCATCATCACCGTGGCGACTGAGCATGCAGCGGTGCTCGACACGTGCGAGTGGCTAGCAGATCAGGGCATCGACCTGACGGTGCTTCCGGTCGAACCCGACGGTCGTCTCGACCTGGAATTGCTTGCGCGTGAACTCGACGAGCGCGTGCTTCTCGTGACCGTCATGCAGGTGAACAACGAGATCGGAGTGACTCAGCCGATTTCTGAAATCGCGAACATGGCGCACGAATGCGGGGCGCTGATGCTGTGCGACTCTGTCCAGGCGTTCGGGCGCATGGAGATCTGCAAGGGCCCGGACCTCGTGGCGATGTCCGCTCACAAGATCTACGGTCCGAAGGCGGTCGGAGCACTATGGATGCGAAAGGGAGCTGAGCCGGCGCCGTTCATCCATGGCGGTGGTCAGGAGCGCGGCCTCCGATCGGGAACGCTTTCCCCGGCTTTATGCGTCGGTTTCGGCGCAGCCGCGAAGCTCGCCGACGAACGCCAGACGCGGGACTATGACCATGTCCAGAGGCTGTGGAGGACCGCGATCCAGGCGCTCGGACCCGACTGGACAATCAACGGGAGCGTTGCCCACCGCTATCACGGCAATCTCAATATCCGGCGCAAAGGCATTGATGCGGCACGACTTTTGGCGGAGTTGCGCGACATCGCTTTTTCGCTCGGGTCGGCTTGCGCCAGCGGCTCGGGAAGGCCGAGCCACGTGCTCCGGGCGCTTGGCCTCGACTATCGCCAGTCCCGCTCCTGCATTCGTCTCGGCTTCGGCCGCTACACGACGCAGCAGGAGCTGGTGGATGCGTGCGGCCGCATTGCGGCCCACGCCCGTACCCAGGAGAAGCTCAGCGCGTGACTCTGGTGCGGTTTTTCAAGAGCGACGGAACCCTCGACAAGGAAGTGGAAGCGGCGCCGGGGCAAAGGCTCCTCGATGTCGCCTGGGCCGCGAAGGAGCCGCTGGAAGGCGTGTGCGAGGGCGTGATGGCCTGCTCGACCTGCCACGTGATCGTCGAGTCAGAGGATTTCGACCGTCTCCCGCCTGCGAGCGAGGAGGAGGAGGACCTGCTAGACCTCGCCGCGCATGCGACGCGCACGTCGAGGCTCGCCTGCCAGATCGTCCTGACTGAGGACATGAAGACACTCAGCGTACGGATTCCGCCCGGCGCAACCAACTGGATGGGCCGTTAGCGCTCCAATTGCGGAATCGTCAGCCGCCCGCTGTGCGCAGCGTCGAGCAGATCGAAGCGCCTTAACGCCGCCTTCCTGAATTCCGAGGGCGTTATATCTCCATCGAGATTGGTATCGGCGCCGGTGACCGGTTCGGGAATGTTGAGAAGTGCATAGCGGCCGGCGCCCGAAGGACTGCGGTCGTCGCCGCCGCCGCCCGAAATTCTTGTCGCATATTCATCGGGGGCGAAGTCCGGGTCGCCACCGGATGTATCGGAGCTCGCTGCTGATTCGGAGTCCGGCGAGGGTACCGGGTTCCTGAGATCGGCCGGCTCTCCTCCAACTTCTGGTGCGATGTCCTCCTCGTAATACTGGATTTCATCCGGATCGATTTGGCCGTTGTGGTTGGTGTCGAGAATCTCGAAAAATCGCAGAGCGTCCTGCACCATTTCGTCTGGAGTGAGGTAACCGTCGTGATTGCGATCGGCTTGCCTGAACCAGTCCGCCAACGGGTCGTCATGAGGCACTTTCTGGCGAAACGGCTCACCCATCGGACTGATGAAGGGCCTGCCGTAATAGCGGCGATTCCCGATGATCTGGATTGGTTGCGACGGAGCTGGGGGAGGATCAACTCCAGCAAGCATCAGAAGCAGCGGACAAAGTAGAATGGGCATCGTCAATCAAATCAGCTTTCTCAGAGTTGCCACGGCATGGCAGCCAGATGAAATCTCGTCCTTGCCTCACGGTCCGGTCGGCAGCGGATTGCCTAGCCGCTTGTCGAGCGCCTTCTCGTCGAGCTTGTGGCCCTTGAGCGGAGGTAACGGACGCATCGCCTCGAGCTGCGCTAGCGTCAACCTATGCTGATGAGTGGTGTCGAGGAGCTGGAAGCGCGCAATCGCGGCCTGCCGGAACTCATCCAGGGAGATCGCGCGATTGAAGTCGGCATCGGCAGCCGCGACGGGCTCGGGCATGTTCAAAAGCCCGTACCTCGCGCCGCCCTGCAATGCGTCCCCGAAACCCAGCACCGCCGCGTCTTCCTCTTCGCGGCGGTGTCGGCGGTCTCTCGAGCGACCCTCGTCGGCATCCTTCTTGCGGGCCATCGGTGCCGGCTGACCAGGAAGCCGCTGGGTCTTCGACATCACCTGAATGTCGGGCGCGATCTCATATTCGTAGTTGGCGAGCTCGTCGGGATCGATCTGGCCGTCGTGATCGGCGTCGAGCGTGTTGAAAAAGCGTACCGCGTCGGCTTCGAGCTCATCGAGCGTGATCACGCCGTCGCGGTTCCGATCGGCCTTGTAGAACCAGTCGGCAAGCGTGTCGTCCGTGGCCGTTTTGGCGCGAAACGGCTCGCCCATCGGACTGATGAAGGGCGCCCATTGATGACCCGTGACCACGACCGGGTTCGTATTGGCCGGCGCGCCGATCCCCGCGGCAAGCATGAGGAGCATAGGGGCGGCAATCGGCATCGGTGACGCGTCGTCCTCACAGCGTGAACGGATGATGAAGAACAAAGCCTCCGAACATGAACTTGCACGGTGAACGCGCTTCCACCATATGCCCGCTCGGAAGTCGGCGGACGGCGCTGTCGCCAACCTGGTCAGGTCCGGAAGGAAGCAGCCACAACGATTTCG
>DASUCP010000051.1:0-6120 GCA_036275975.1 Sphingomicrobium sp. | reverse complement strand
CAGCCGATGCTCGCGCACTTCATTCTCGGTAACTCCGCCGGTCATCGCGCGGATGGCGCTGTGGACCACGCCGGAGCCGCCCGCGGCGACCGCCTCGCTCATCTCACGATCGACGTGCGCCGAGCGAAGCGCCAGCTGCGCAAGCCGCCCGTCTGAAAAGCCCATGGCCTTGAGCCGCCGCATCCCCCGCGCATCGCTTGGAAGTCCGCTGATGCGCACCTCCTCCTCGGCTTCGACGATCTCCTTCAGCCGATCGAGAAACCACGGGTCAAACCCGGCGATCTCGTTGATGCGCTGGACCGTGAAGCCCTGACGGAGCGCCTCGGCAGCAACCAGCAGCCGGTCGGGAGTCGGCCGCGCAAGCACCCGCTCGATCTCGGCGGGATCGGCGCTTTCCAGCTCGCGGACGCGGTCGAGACCGGTGAGTCCCGTCTCCAAGCCGCGCAGCGCCTTCTGCAGGCTCTCGGCAAAGCTCCGCCCGATGGCCATCACCTCGCCGACCGACTTCATCGAAGTGGTCAGCACCGCGTCCGCCCCCTTGAACTTCTCGAACGCGAAGCGCGGGATCTTGGTCACGACATAATCGATAGTCGGCTCGAAGCTCGCCGGCGTCGCGCCCCCGGTGATGTCGTTGGCGATCTCGTCCAGCGTGTAGCCGACCGCCAGCCGGGCCGCGACCTTCGCAATCGGGAACCCCGTGGCTTTAGACGCGAGGGCCGAGGACCGCGACACCCGTGGGTTCATCTCGATCACGACCATCCGCCCGGTCTTCGGATCGACAGCGAACTGGACGTTGGAACCGCCTGTTTCAACGCCGATTTCTCGCAGCACGGCGATGCTCGCCGAGCGCATCCGCTGATATTCCTTGTCGGTAAGCGTCAGCGCCGGTGCGACCGTGATGCTGTCGCCGGTGTGCACGCCCATCGGGTCGACATTCTCGATCGAGCAGATGATGATCGCGTTGTCGGCGCGGTCGCGCACGACCTCCATCTCATATTCCTTCCACCCGAGCACCGATTCCTCGATCAGCACTTCCGTGGTCGGGCTGGCCTCGAGGCCGCCCGTGACGATCTGGACGAACTCGTCTCGGTTGTAGGCAATTCCGCCGCCTGTTCCGCCAAGCGTGAAGCTCGGGCGGATGATCGCCGGCAAGCCGACATGCTCTAGCGCCGTCAGCGCCTCATCCAGGCTGTGCGCAATGGCCGAGCGAGGGCTCTCCAGCCCGATCTTGTCCATCGCCTCGCGGAACTTGAGCCGGTCCTCGGCCTTTTCGATCGCCTCTGCATTTGCCCCGATCAGCTCGATCCCCAGCCTGTCGAGCGTTCCGTCCTTGTAGAGCGCGAGCGCGGTGTTAAGCGCCGTCTGCCCGCCCATGGTCGGAAGCACCGCGTCTGGCCGCTCCTTCTCCAGGATCTTGGCGACGATAGAAGGCGTGATCGGTTCGATATAAGTGGCGTCGGCAAGCTCCGGATCGGTCATGATCGTTGCCGGGTTCGAATTGACGACGATGACGCGATAGCCCTCGCTTTTCAGCGCTTTGACCGCCTGGCTTCCCGAATAATCGAACTCCGCCGCCTGGCCGATGACGATCGGGCCGGCGCCGATGATCAGGATGGAGGAGATGTCGGTACGTTTTGGCATCAGCCCTCGGGAAACTGGATGTTGTTCACGAATACGGCCTTCAGGCCGTTCCGCCGCGCCCATCTGGCGACGCAGACGCGCTGCTCAACGCTCGCGTCCTGATGGATCATTAACAGCAGCTTCTTCTCGCTCTCGTCCTGGATCAGCTCGCCGAGCGCGAGGCCGCAGCCGGTGGCGACTTCATTGAGCTGCGCCTCCGTATGCATCTGAGCAGGCGTCGCGCAGGCGGCGAGGCCGAGCACGATCGGAAAAAGGCGCGAGCTCCGCCTCAATTGCCCTTCCTGCCCGGGAACATGGACGCGACGCTGATATTCGCGACCGAAGGCGCCGTCACCTTGCAGCTCTTGGCGGCGCCCTTGACCACCTGACCGACCTGCCTCTCCACCTTGCTGCGCAGATAGCGATCCGGCGACTTGCTGGTCTCGATCTCACTGAATGCGACGGGCGCGCAATTGCGGAATCCGGCCATCACGCGCACCCACCCTTTGCTATGCTCGACGCTCAGAACGAGGTCGCCGGACGTGTAGCCGGCCTCGCACTGCTCCAAAACGCAGGGATTGGAGCCTTGCCACAAATGTTCCGCATAGTGCCATTGGTTCGGCGCGAGGTTGAACAGGTCATCGGGGCGATAGACGGTCGGCGCTTTGCTCGCGTCGATCTTCTCGATGTGCTGCGCCAGCACCGGCGTCGAAACCATTGAGAGGGAAAGAAGAACGATTTTCTGGAGACGCATTTCACACCTCCTTCGTGATCTGGTTCACGAATTTCTCGAACAGGTAGAAACTGTCCTGAGGACCCGGGGAGGCCTCCGGGTGGTATTGAACGCTGAACGCGGGCCTGTCAGTCAGTTCTATCCCGCAGTTAGAGCCGTCGAAGAGTGAAACGTGGGTTTCCCGCACGTTTTCGGGCAGGCCCTCGCGCTCGACCGCGAAGCCGTGGTTCATGCTGGTGATCTCGACCTGGCCGTCGGAGAGGCGCTTCACCGGATGATTGGCGCCGCGGTGGCCCTGGAACATCTTGCTCGTTTTCCCGCCGACCGCGAGCGCGAGCATCTGGTGGCCGAGACAAATCCCAAATAGTGGCTTTTTCGTCTCCAGCATCTTCTTGATGACAGGAACGGCATACTCCCCCGTCGCCGCCGGATCGCCCGGCCCGTTCGACAGGAAGAAGCCGTCTGGCTCGTGCGCCATGATCTCTTCGAAGGTGGCGGTCGCCGGCACCACCGTCACCCGAGCTCCCGCCTCAACAAGGTTGCGGAAGATGTTGCGCTTGTTGCCATAATCAACGGCCACGACATGCGGGCGCTTCTCGTCATCGCCGCCAAGTTCGTAGCCCCCGCCCCACCGCCACTTGCCCCCAGTCCAGCGCTCGATCTGCAGCCGGCTGACCTCTTTCGCGAGGTCCATGCCTTCCAGACCCGGCCATTCCGCCGCCATCTTGCGCAGCGCATCGAGATCGAACTGCCCGTCCTCACGGTGAGCGATGGCGATCGTCGGCGGCCCCTCTGTGCGCACGAGCTTGGTCAATGCCCGCGTATCCACCCCCGCAATGCCGATACGTCCCCACTTGCGCATCCAATCTGCGAAACCCTGATTCGCGCGGTAATTGCTCGGCTCGGTGACGACCTCGCGAACCAGGCAGCCTAGCGCATGCGCTTCGCCCGCCTCGACGTCCTCGTCGTTTGCGCCGACATTGCCGATGTGCGGGAAGGTGAAGGCAATCACCTGCTTCGCGTAGGAAGGATCGGTCATCACCTCCTGGTAGCCGGTCATGGCGGTGTTGAAGCACAGCTCCCCGACCGCTTCGCCCTCGGCGCCGAAGCCCTGCCCCCAGATCGTCCGGCCATCGGCGAACATCACGACTCCTGTCGCGCCCCCGGGCCCCTTTGTGCTGGGGCCCTGCGCGTGCAGGGGTCGTACGTCGGCCATAAGCGGGAGGAGCCTTCCGTTCAGGGTTTTCCAGCGATGTCGCTAAGGCATTTCCGCTATGCGCTAATTCGCGCCCGGTCAACGCTGGTCAGGGCAGAAATCCACAGCTAGGGCTGCGCCATGATCCGCGACGACATCAAGGCCGCGACAATCGCCGCGATGAAGGGCGGCGACAAGGAGACGACGGCGACGCTCCGCCTTGCCTCCGCGGCGATCAAGAACCGCGACATCGAGGCACGCACCGGCGGCGCTCCAAAGGACGATGACGCGCTCGTCACCGAAGTGCTTCAGAAGATGATCAAGCAGCGCCGCGAGAGCGCCGAGCTCTATCGCAAGGGCGGTCGCGAAGACCGCGCTGCGGCCGAGGAAGGCGAGATCGCCGTGATCGAACGCTTCTTGCCGCAGCAGCTCAGCGATGCAGAAGCCGACGCCAGGATCCGCGAGATCATTGCCGAAACCGGCGCCAGCTCGATGAAGGACATGGGCCGCGTCATGGCACTTGTGAAAGAACGGCTCGGCACCTCGATCGAACCCGCCCGCGCCAGCGGACGGGTGAAGGCGGCGCTCTCCTAACAAAAAGGCCCCGCCGCGGGTAAGCGGCGGAGCCTGAGAAGCTGGAACTCTAACGCCTAAGCGGTCGCGGTTGCGCGCGCCGGTGTTGAGCCCATCAGCCCTGTCACACCGTCCATCGCCAGCTCGTACAGAATGATGACCATGGCCATGGCGAACGCGCCGGCCATGCCGAGCTGGAGATTGCCGCAGATCGCATCCAATTGCGCACCGATCGCGGGTATTTTCGCAAGAGCGGTGCCGATCGTCGGCAAGGCGAGAATGGTCGCTGCCGCAAGGACCATTCTTTCCTTCGGCAGTGAAATGCCGGCAATCAGGCCGAGCGCTACGAGGACCAACGCAACGGGCATCGTACCGAGGGCAACAAAGCCCGCGACGATTGCAAGAACTATGTAGAGAGTGCGGGCGAGCCCGCTGACCTTGGTCAACATATATTCCCCTCCCTTGGTCGTCCGGCTCAGCGGTCCTGCGCCGCTCTCATGTCGGAACCGAAACAGACTAACCGCAATCGCGCGCCGTTACTCCGTCAATTATTCGCGCACCTGTGGATAACTTTCGCTCTGCTCCTTGCGAGCGAGTGATTCGCGCATAGGGTCGATTCGTGACCCTCAGCACTGCATGGCTCGACGAACTGCGCGCGCGGACGACCTTGTCGGCCGTGATCAGCCCAACGGTGAAGCTGATCCGCGCCGGGCGCGAGTGGAAGGCCTGCTGCCCCTTCCACAACGAGAAGACGCCGAGCTTCACCGTCAACGACGACAAGGGCTTCTACCATTGCTTCGGTTGCGGCGCTCACGGCGACGCGATCCGGTTTCTCACCGACTACGGTGGAATGCAATTCATGGACGCGGTGAAGGAGCTCGCTTCAAAGGCCGGGATGGAGGTCCCTGCACCCGATCCCGCGGCCAAGGAACGCGCCGACCGGACAGCCTCGCTGACCGATGTCATGGCAGAGGTCGCCAAATGGTATTCGGAGCAGCTGAACGGTCTCGGCGGCGCTGAAGCACGCGAGTACCTCAAGCGCCGCGACATCGACCCGGAGACGATCCAGCGCTTCGGCATCGGCTTCGCCCCCGATAGCCGCTCGTCGTTGAAGCGCGCCCTCGAAAAGCTCGGCGAAGACAAGCTCATCGACACTGGGATGCTGATCAGGCCCGAGGAAGGCGGCGACAGCTACGACCGCTTCCGTGGCCGGCTGATGATCCCCATCCGGGACGCCCGCGGCCGGGTGATCGCGTTCGGCGGCCGCATCCTCGGCGCCGGGGAGCCAAAATATTTGAACTCGCCCGACACCGTACTCTTCGACAAGGGCCGCACGCTCTACAACATCGACCGCGCCAGCCCCGCGAGCCGCGCCGCGAAACGCTTGATCGTGGTCGAGGGCTACATGGATGTCATCGCGCTCGACCGCGCGGGGATCAGCGACGTGGTGGCACCCAACGGCACCGCCGTAACCGAGGCGCAGCTCGAGCGCATGTGGCGGCTCGACCCTTCGCCGATCCTCTGCTTCGACGGTGACAGCGCGGGCAAGAAGGCGGCGATCCGCGCTGCGCTGCGCGCCCTGCCCCACCTTCGCCCCGACCGCACGCTGCGGTTCGTCGAGCTTCCGCCGGGCCAGGACCCGGACGACCTCGTCCGTTCGGGCGGTCGTGAGGCAGTCGAGGCTCTTCTCGCCAAGCCCGAGCCGCTCGACGCCCGCCTGTGGAGGCACGAGCTCGAAGCGCAGCCGCTGACCACGCCCGAAGCCCGCGCGAGCCTCCGCCAGCGCCTGATCCAGCACGCGGCGACGATCGGCGACCCGGCCCTGGCCCGTCTCTACCGCGACGACTGGCTTCGGCGCTTCGACGAGAGCTTGCCGCGAAGAGAGTTCGCTCCCCGACACTCCGCGCGAGGCAGGTTCAACAACGGCCGTTTCGTCCCGCCGCCAAAGCCCGTCGACGCCACAGCGAGGGCCATCGCCGCTCAGGGCATCGACGCCCCG
>DASUCP010000050.1:0-10578 GCA_036275975.1 Sphingomicrobium sp. | reverse complement strand
GATCGGCGGCCTTGGCGCAGCCTATGCGGCGATGGAGTTGTTGGGGCTGGCCATTCCGACGCCCGCAAGCGCGGAGACATTCGAGCTTCCGCAGGGGAGCAGTCGTGGGAAATCGGTCGTGATTCTCGGGGCGGGCATTGCCGGTCTGGTCTCAGCGTACGAACTGCAGCGCGCGGGTTACCGTGTGACCGTCCTTGAAGCTCGGGACCGGGTCGGTGGCCGCGTGTGGTCGATCCGGGGCGGCGACCGCATCGTTCAGACAGGACGACCGGACCAACGCGCCGAGTTCGGCGAAGGTCTTTACTTCAACGCCGGCGCCGCACGGATACCTTCAAGCCACCGCGGAATCCTTTCGTATGCGCGGCGTTTCGGCGTGCCGATGGAGACGATGGTCAACGCGAACCGGAACGCAGGATGGGACTTCGGGGGTAAGGTCCATCCTGAGCGGCGCATGGTCAACGACATGCGCGGGCAGCTCGGCGAGTTGCTGGCCAAGGCCATAGACCGGCATGCGCTCGACGGGGAGATTTCTAGGGGCGAGCTCGCGATGATCCGCGAATTTCTCGTGCCTTATGCCCAGCTCGACGGCATCGGCCGCTACGTTCCGCAGGGGAGCTCCGGCTATTCTCCGGAAGGGGGAGGCTATGCGAATGCGCCGACGCCGTTGCCGTCGCTTTCTATTCAGGAGCTGCTTCCTGAACCCGCAAGCACGAGCCGCGGAAGCATGGCGCTTCCTTATCTCTTCGAGAACATCTGGGACATGCAGGCAACGATGCTCCAGCCGGTCGGTGGCATGGATCGGATTGCGCACGCCATCTACGAGCGGGTGAAGCCGCGGGTTCGGCTAAACACGCAGATCAAGCAGATCCGTCGCGTTGGCGGCAAAGTCCGGATCGTCCATTCGGGCGGGTGGAACGTCACAGAAGCGGACTATTGCGTCTGCACTTTGCCGATGCCCGTCCTCGCTCGCATCCCGGCGGATTTCTCGAGGGCAAAGATCAATGCTCTGAAGGCTGTCGAATATCGAACTAGCGTGAAGGTAGCTTTCGAAAGCGAGCGCTTTTGGGAGACGCAAAGTTCAATCTTCGGGGGGCTGGCGTGGACCGACCGCCTCAATGAAAACCTCATGTATCCATCGGGTGGCTTCAATGACCCGAAGGGCGTTTTGGTCACGGCTTATTGCGGGGGCTGGACGCGACCGGAAAATCCGAAAGCATTCGCCGATCTCAGCCACGAGCAGAGACTGCAAATCTGCCGCGAGTCTGTCGAAGTACTCCATCCCGGCCAGTCACATCTGCTGCAAAAGGGCGTGACCGTCGCATGGGGGCTCACGCCTTGGTCGGAAGGGGTTGGAGCCCTTTGGCCGGGAGGCCTTTCGGCAGTCCTGTCCCGCCCGCCGGAATATTACGAGCTCCTCAAGCCCGAAGGTCCGATCGTCTTCGCCGGCGAGCATTTGAGCTACCAGCCGACGTGGCAGGAGGGAGCGGTGCTTTCAGCGCACGAGGCGCTGAAGCTGGTCCATTCGATGACGGTGGAGCGGGGTGCCGCCGCCGCTTAGGCGGCGGGAAGCAGCCGCCGCTCGCCGGCCAAGCGGAGCAGGGCCGCCTGGAGTTTCTCGAATGCGCGCACTTCGATCTGCCGGATCCGCTCGCGACTGACGCCGTAGACCTGCGACAGCTCCTCGAGAGTCTTCGGCTCGTCGGCGAGGCGTCGCTCCATCAGGATGTGCTTCTCGCGGTCGTTGAGGCTTTCTAGCGCGCTCATCAGCAAGTCATGGCGAACCTTCGTCTCCTCGTCCTCGGCGATCATCTCATCCTGAAGAGGACCGTTGTCGACGAGGAAATCCTGCCACTGGCCCTCGCCGCCCTCGTCACCCTTCAGCGGCGCGTTGAGGCTGGTGTCGCCGCCCATTCCCATGCGGCGGTTCATCGACACGACCTCTTCCTCGCTGACGCCGAGGTCGGTCGCGATCTTGGTCACGTCTTGGGGTTTCAGGTCGCCTTCTTCGAATGCATCGATCTGGTTCTTCATCCGGCGGAGGTTGAAGAACAGCTTCTTCTGCGCCGCAGTGGTGCCCATCTTCACCAGGCTCCACGAGCGCAGGATGAATTCCTGGATCGAGGCCCGGATCCACCACATGGCATAGGTAGCGAGGCGGAAGCCGCGGTCGGGCTCGAACTTCTTAACGCCCTGCATGAGGCCGATATTGCCTTCGCTGATCAGCTCGCTAACCGGCAGGCCGTAGCCGCGATAGCCCATGGCGATCTTGGCCACGAGCCGGAGGTGCGAATTGACCAGCTTCGCGGCAGCCTCAGTATCGCCATGCTCGCGCCAGCGCTTGGCGAGCATGTACTCCTCTTCCGGCGAGAGGATCGGGAATTTCTTGATCTCCGCGAGATAGCGGTTGAGTCCGGCCTCCCCACCGGACGCGGGGAGCGAGACGATCCCTTTTTTCGTAGCCATAAACTCTCGTCTTCTCCCTTTTGCAGGGCTGCCGTCGACTGCCCTAGCGGGTTAACCTTTATACACCAAGTGCGTGCTTCAGTTCCTGCATGTCCGGCGGCATGGGACTTGAGAACGACAGCTTGTGTTTCGTTACGGGGTGCGTGAACCCGAGTTCTGCCGCGTGCAGCGCCTGGCGATGGAAGTCTAGCTCCTTCAACAGCTTGCCGTGCGTCTTTCCCGAGCGGCCGTAGACCGGATCGCCGAGCAGAGGATGTCCGATCGACGCCATGTGAACGCGGACCTGGTGAGTCCTGCCTGTCTCCAAGCGACACTCCACCAGCGCCCCGTCTCTCAAGATTTCGAGCCGCTTCCAGTGAGTCACGGCGTGCTTGCCGCGCCCGTCCTCAACAATCGCGATCTTCTTCCGGTTGGCCGCAGAGCGGGCGAGCGGCGCGTCGACCTTGCCCGATGCTGCGTTCGGCATGCCGTTCACGATCGCGAGATACCGGCGATCGATCGAGTGTGCAGCGAACTGCTTAGCCAAACCTTCGTGAGCAACGTCGGTCTTCGCGATGACGAGGAGACCGGACGTATCCTTGTCGATCCGGTGGACGATCCCGGGCCGGGCGACGCCGCCGATCCCAGACAGGTTCCCGGCGCAATGGTGCAGCAGCGCGTTGACCAGCGTCCCGTCGAAATTGCCTGCCGCCGGGTGGACCACCAACCCCGCCGGCTTGTCGACGACCAGCAGATGCTCGTCCTCGAAGACGATTTTGAGCGGAATGTCTTGCGGTTCATTGTGCGCCGGCGTGGGCTCAGGGACCGCAACCCGCAGGCTTTCGTCGCCTTTGACCTTGATTGCCGGATCGCGAACCAGTTCGCCGCGCGCTTCAACCGCGCCGTTGCGGATAAGCGCTTTCAATCGCTCTCGAGATAGGGTCGGGACGGCGGCCGCGAGCGCGCGGTCGAGCCGCCAACCGGCATGCGCGGGCGCCAGGCGCACATCGATCGTCTGATGACCCCCCATCTTCCTCAAAGAATATGGGAATCGTGACGGAACGGTTCAATGGCGAACGCTTGCGCCAAGTTAAACTCTGCCTCATTGCTTGGGCCGATGAACGCCGTCGATCTCGCCAGCCTGCTTTGCTCCCGCCTGTGCCATGACCTCATGTCGCCGGTCGGGGCGCTGAACAACGGGATCGAACTGCTCGCGGACGAAACCGATCCGGAGATGCGCGAGAAATGCCTTGAGTTGCTCGCCGACAGCGCGCGCGCATCCGCGAACAAGCTCAAATTTTTCCGCCTCGCTTTCGGAGCAGCTGGCGGGTTTGGCGAAGAGATCGACACGCACGAGGCAGAAGCGGCTCTCGAGGGGCTGTTCGGGGCCGAGCGGCGGGTCGAACTGGGCTGGGTGGTTCAGGACGAGAAGCTGCCGAAAGGCGCGATCAAGCTTCTCCTTAATTTGGCGCTGCTCGCTGGAGATGCCCTGGTTCGCGGTGGCCGGCTGGACGTCGGGGCCGAAAGCGGCAACGGAAAGATTGAGCTCGCAGTGCGCGCGGAAGGCCCCCGAATCCTGCTCGATCCAGTGTTGCGCGAGACGCTTGCAACCGGCGGCAACGGCGGAGCTATCGAGCCGCGGGCGGCTGGCGCTTGGCTGGCGCACAATCTTGCTTCGGAAGCGGGCGGCTCAATCCAGCTCTCCGACCCCGCGGGCGAAGTCCTGATGATCGGAGCGACCCTCCCCAGACAGGGATAACGGCGCGTTAACTCCTGCCCGGCATAAGCGGCTGCGACTGCCGAGGGATATTGCGCGCCAATGGACGACCTGATCGCCGATTTCGTAGCCGAATGCCGCGAAATGCTCGAAGCCCTGGGCGGTGAGATCGTCGCCTGGGAAGCGCAGCCCGACGATCGGGCGCGGCTCGATAGCATCTTCCGTTTCGTCCACACCGTAAAGGGCAATTGCGGCTTCTTCGAATTCCCGCGCCTTGAGGCGCTAAGCCATGCGGCAGAGGACGCGCTCGCGGACGTGCGCGCTGGACGCAGGCACGCCGACGCAGCGCTCGTCAGCGCGGTGCTCGCGATCATCGATCGCATCGCCGAGATGATCGCCGCGATCGAGGCTGGCGAAGAAATGCCGGCGGGAGACGACAGCGCTTTGATCGACGCACTCGCGCCCGGCGCCGAGGGCGCGGCTGCCCCGGTTGTGACCCCGGCGGGCGACGGCGCCATCAAAGCTTCTGCTGCACCGCGCACAATCCGACTTTCCGTCGAGCTTCTGGATCGGGTGATGAGCACCGTCTCGGACATGGTCCTCGCGCGCAATGAACTGGCGCGGCGGCTCCGTGAAAGCGACACCGACGTGCCGGTCGACGGCGCGTTCGAGCGCCTCTCGTCGATCATCGCCGAGATGCGCGACGCCATAACCCGCACGCGCATGCAGCGCATCGAGAACCTGTTCGTGGGACTGCCCCGCATGGTCCGCGACCTGTCGGCGGAGCTCGGCAAGCAGGTGTTGGTCGATATCGAGGGCGGTGACGTCGAGCTCGATCGCGAGATGATCGAGATGATCCGCGATCCGCTGACGCACATCATTCGCAATGCGGTGGATCACGGCATCGAGAAGCCGGCCGACCGACTGAAGGCCGGTAAGCGCGAGATCGGGATTCTTTCGGTCGCCGCACGCCAGTCGGGCAACCAGATCCTCATCGACATCCATGACGACGGCCGCGGGATCGACGGCAAGAAGCTCGTCGCGAAGGCGCTCGATGCCGGATCGCTCGAGAAGGACGAAGCGGCAAAGCTCAGCTCGCGCGAGCAGCTGGCCCTGATATTCGAAGCGGGCCTGTCGACTGCGCAGGAAGTCACCTCGATCTCCGGCCGCGGGGTCGGAATGGACGTGGTCCGCTCGAACATCGAGCGGATCGGCGGGATCGTCGAGGTCGACAGCAAGCTCGGCGAGGGGACGCGCATGACCCTGCGCGTGCCGCTAACATTGACGATTATCCCGGCGCTGACGGTATCGATTGCCGGGCAGCATTTCGCGATTCCGCGTTCGGCAATCGAGGAGATCGTTCGGGCCAACGGCGAATCCGTCACGCTCGAGCATCTAGGGGGCGCAGGCATCGCTACGATCCGCGGCCGACGCGTACCGGAAGTTTCCTTGTCCGACATCCTTGGTTTAGCGAGCCAGGTCGAAGAGAAGGACCGCAGCCTCATCGTACTCCGTCCCGCCGGCGGCGACCTTTACGCCCTCTCGGTCGATCGCATTCATGATCACGAAGAACTGGTGGTGAAGCCCGCTGCTCCCGCTGTCATGGCGACGGGACTCTATGCCGGAACCACATTGGCCGATGATGGCAGTCCGATCCTCTTGTTCGATCCCGCTGGCCTCGCGGAGGTCGGCGGAGTGAAGCTCGAGGCGCATGAGCGCGCCGCCAGGATCGCGGAGGCTTCGTCGGCGAGAGTTTCCAAGGCTACCGAGGTGCTGCTCTTCCGCGGGCTCGATGGTGCGCGACGAGCGCTCCGCCTTGCGGTCGTTGACCGCATCGAGGAAGTTCCGGCGAGCGCTATAAAGAAGGCAGCTGGCCAACTCCGCGTGCAGGTCGGCGATGCGATCCTGCCGCTCGCTGGAGCGGCCGCTGCCGAATTCGGCGACGGCAAGGTACGCCTGTTCCGCCTCAACGATGGCGCGCATGAGATCGGATACGCGTTCGCGGAGGTCATCGACTTCGCGACGATCGAGAATGACGTCATCCATTCGGACAATCCCGGCGAGGTCAGCGGCGTTTCCCTTATCAACGGCGAACCGGCGGAGCTGGTCGACGCGCATTGGCTCTTTGCCAACCATGTCAGAGCAGCCGCCAAGGCGACCGAGCAGGCGACCTGCCGCCTTCCGAGCGACGACCCGTGGATGCAGAATATGCTTCGCCCGATCGTCGAGGCGGCTGGATATCGCGTCGTTGGCGATGCCGACGAATGCGACGCCGACCTGGTGATCGCCTCGAAGGGCGCTGAAGTGCCCGAAGACAAGGCGAAGAAGACGATCTGGCTGCGGACCGATCCGGAGGCCGCGGGCAAGAAAGACGACAGCATCTATCGATACGATCGCGCGGGGTTGCTGATGGCATTGAAATCCGCGGGCGCGGGGAGGGGCAAGTGAACGAGCTTCTGCTCATTGTGACGATCGCAGGCGAGCGCGTCGCACTTCCTGCGGCCGCGGTCGAGTCAGTCGTCGAGCTCGACACGCTGATTCCAGTACCGCGCGCCGCGCCGCACGTCGCGGGGCTTTCCGCGCTGCGTAGCCGAGTGCTCACGGTAATCGACTGCATGCGGTCGCTCGAACTGGGTGCGACAGACTGCTCCGACGGCATTCGCGAAGCCGCGGTCGTCGAGTTCGACGGGCATCATTACGCGCTGATCGTCGATCTCGTCGAAGACGTGGTGGCGGCGCTCTCCGACCCAGCGCCGGTGCGCGCGTCAATGGGCGAGGGATGGGAACGCGTCGCGAAAGGGATGGTCGATACCGAAAATGGTCCACTTTTGCTGATCGACGTCGCCGCGCTGATCGCCGGCGCCGAGGCCAAGGCGGCTTAAGTTATTCGTTACCGTTAGCAGTTAAGGACTGCGGAACTCGAAGCGGGAAGTTCAAGACATGAAAAGTTGCTTGATCGTCGATGACTCCAAGGTGATCCGAAAGGTCGCCCGGCACATCCTCGAAACGCTCGAGTTCGAGGTCGAGGAGGCCGGTGACGGCCAGGAGGCCTTGTCCCGCTGTGAAACCAAGATGCCGGACGTCGTCCTGCTCGATTGGAACATGCCTGTGATGAGCGGGATGGAGTTCCTGAAGATGCTGCGCCAGCGCGGCCACGGCGACCAGCCCAAGGTCGTGTTCTGCACGACTGAAAACGACATGGCGCACATTCGCGCAGCCCTTGAAGCGGGTGCGGACGAATATGTGATGAAGCCCTTCGACCGAGAGACGCTTCACATCAAGCTCCAGCTCGTCGGCGTCGCCTGAGGCCCCGCAACGTGGAGCGGGCGCTCGCCAGATCGCGGGACCGCCACCAAGGCCCGCGCCCGACTAGGCGGCGAATCCGCCTGATGATCGTCGATGATTCGACCGTCGCACGCGCGGTCCTGTCACGGATGGTCGAGAGCGACCCCGCATTCGAAATCACCGCCGTCGCCGGAACGGCCGAAGACGCAATAGAAGCACTCGGCGAGTGCCGCGTCGATGTTGTCGTCCTCGACCTTGAGATGCCCGGCGCGGGCGGCCTCAAGTCCATTCCGCGGATTATCGCGGCGGGAGCGGGCGCGAAGGTCATGATCGTTTCGTCGCTCGCCGACGAGGGCGCCGAGCAGACGGTAGCTGCATTGGCGCTCGGCGCGGCCGACACGATGCCCAAGCCGGGCACTGGGCGCTTCAATGGCAAGTTCTCGGAAATCCTGCTGAACAAGCTGAAAGCGCTTGGCTACGCTTCCGCGGCACCGCTGAGCTCAGACACAGTTGCAGCCAGCGTAGGATCCGATGGCGTGCTTCGGCCAATGCCGGCCGATCCAATCGACGTGCTTGCTATCGGAGCTTCCACGGGCGGCATCCATGCCCTGGGAGTGCTGTTCCACGATCTGCCGAAACGCATTGGCGTGCCGATCCTTGTGACGCAGCACCTGCCGATGCCCTTCATGCCCGTGTTCGCGCGCCAACTCGGAGCTATCGCCCATCGTCGGGCGGTGGTCGCCGAGGACGGGATGCTGCTGAAACCCGACGAAATCCTGCTTGCGCCCGGCGATGCTCACCTCACGCTCCAAACTTCAAACGATGGAGTGGAGGTTCACCTAACTCGCGGCCCGAGCAGCAGCGGCTGCATGCCGTCCCTCGACCCAATGTTCGCATCGATCGGTGCAATTTACGGCTCGGGCGGTCTCGGCGTCGTCCTCACGGGCATGGGCCGCGATGGTGTCGAGGGCGCCTCGCGCTTGGTTGCTTCCGGTGGCTCGGTCATCGCCCAGGACGAGCCGAGCTGCGCAGTCTGGGGAATGCCGCGCGCCATCCTCGAGGCGGGCCTCGCCAGCGCTGTGTTGCCTCCGGACAAGATTGCTCGCCGGATCGCCTCGCGTATTGAGGACGAATCGGCGTGCAGATAAGCGACAGCTCGACCCGAATCCTCGCCGGCCTGCTCGAGGCCCGCACCGGACAACAGCTGACCATGAGTCGCAGGTGGCGGATTGAAACAGCCCTATCTGCCCTACTTCGCGAGCGCGGCATCGGGACGCTCGACGAGCTGATCACCATCCTCGTGATGGGCAAGGAACCGGGACTTTCGCAAATGGTCGTCGAAGCTTTGCTCAACAACGAAACTTATTTCTTCCGTGATCGCGCGCCGTTCGACATGCTTCAGCGGCACGCACTGCCCGATCTCGCCCAGCGCCGTGCAAAGTCTAAGCGGCTGCGGATTTGGTCGGCGGGCTGCTCCACGGGGCAGGAAGTCTATTCGCTGTCGATGCTGTTCGCCGAAGAGCCGGAGAAGTGGCACGGCTGGACCATCGATATTCTCGGGACGGACGTATCGACCGCCTGCGTCGATCGTGCGCGCAATGGCACCTACAGCCAGTTCGAGGTGCAACGCGGCCTCGGCATCAACCAGATGATCAAGTGGTTCGAGGAGTGTCCTGACGGGTGGCGCGCGGTGGAAGCGCTGCGCCGGCCGGTGCGCTTCCAGGTCCACAACATTCTCGAACCGGCGCCGCACCCAGGCGGCTTCGATATCGTGCTTTGCCGCAATGTCCTGCTTTATCTGAACCCGGAGAAAAAGGCGCTGAGCTTCGAGCGGCTTGCAAGCGCGATGGCTGAGGACGGCTGGCTGATGATGGGCGCCGGCGAAACGGTGATCGGACAGACGAACAGGCTCGGTGCTGATATCAATGCGCGCGGCCTCTATCGCATTGTCGGGGACGGGAGCCGCGTCGAGAAGCGGCAGGCAGACCGACGGTCGGCAACCGGCGGGGCTTGACCGCAACGGCCGTATCATGCGCCATATCGCGCGTGAACCTGGACTTTATCGATCGGCCTTCGCCGAATTACGACGACCGTAAGCTGCCGGTCTCGATGATCGTCCTCCACTACACTGGCATGCCGGACATGCAGGGCGCGCTCGATCGCCTCACATCACCCGATGCTAAGGTCTCGTCCCATTATCTCGTCGACGAGGACGGCACGATCTACCGGCTCGTCGACGAGTCGAGACGCGCCTGGCATGCCGGCAAGTCGCGCTGGCGCGGCATCAGTGACGTCAATTCTGCGAGCGTCGGGATCGAAATCGTCAATCCCGGCCATGAATTCGGCTACCGGCCGTTTCCAGACGAGCAGATGGCATCCGTCATTCCTCTCGTCGCCGACATCAAGGAGCGCCATGGTATCGGACGTGGCAATGTCGTGGGTCACTCGGACGTGGCGCCGGCGCGAAAAGAAGATCCCGGCGAGTTGTTTCCATGGCATGCGCTGGCGAAGCGCCGGCTTGCGCTTCCAAGCCCCACGCGCGAGCTGATCGATCCCTACTGGACCGACGCGGGCTTCCTCCTG
Organism: Sphingomicrobium sp.; assembly: GCA_036275975.1. Lineage (GTDB taxonomy): Bacteria > Pseudomonadota > Alphaproteobacteria > Sphingomonadales > Sphingomonadaceae > Sphingomicrobium. The sequence goes on along the minus strand of DASUCP010000050.1, from coordinate 551 downwards.
GCGCTGGAGCGTTTCGGCTACGACGTGACCGAGCCGCAGAAGGCGGTCATCGCTTTCCAGCGGCGCTTTCGACCCGACCTCATCGACGGCATCATCGATGGGGAATGCCGGGCCAAGCTGCTCGCGCTGTTGCTGCCTCGGCCCCAATAACCCATATTGCCCCCGCCAGAGGGCTGGGCGGCCGCGGGCTTCGCAAGAAGCGCGAGGAAAGTCCGGGCTCCATGGAACCACGGTGCCGGGTAACGCCCGGCGGAGGGCCTAGCCTAGGCGAACGCTCTTCAGGGAGAGTGCCACAGAAAGGACACCGCTTGGCTTCGGCCAAGCAAGGTCGAAAGGGTGCGGCAAGAGCGCACCGCGGTCTTGGCGACAGGGCCGGCACGGTAAACCCCACCGGGTGCAAGACCGAATAGGGGCGCCACATGAGCCTGGTTCCGGCTCGGTGCCCGGGTTGGTTGCTGGAGCGGCGGGGCAACCCGTCGCCTAGAGGAATGGCCGCACAATCACGCTTCTTGAAGCGCGATAGACAGAACCCGGCTTACAGGCCCTCTGGC
>DASUCP010000049.1:0-4530 GCA_036275975.1 Sphingomicrobium sp. | reverse complement strand
GCTCAATTCGCTCCTGTCGAGCGGCTTTGGTGGGGACAGCGACCGCCAGACGGACATCGAGATCATTCCGACCGCCGGCGGCCCAGTCTTCGATCCGCTGAAGGCGACGGAAGTTGGCGCAGTTCAAACGCTCGACGCTTTGCTCGCGCCCGAACGGCTCAACCGCCTCGAAAGCCAGCATGCTGGCGACGCAAGCGTTCCGGCACCATCGCAATTGTTCGACCTGCTCCTCGGAAGGACCTTATCGCAAACGTCGACGGAGGTGGGTCGAAGAATCGCTACAATGTGCGTTCTCGGTCTGGCGCGTGTGCAACACGATGCCTCGCTGTCGCCCACCATCTCGATGGAACTTGCGGGACGGCTCGACCGCCTTGCCGACCAGCTGCAACGCCAACGCGGACAGGCCGCCGAGCAGGACTGGGCGCACGGCGTCGCCGCGCTGCTCAAGGACCGTCAGTCGCTCGACAAGGCGCTCGCCGATCCGGCGCGCTACCCGCGTGTTCCTCCCGGGATGCCAATTGGCGAAGATGACGAGTAGCAATTGACGCTCGTCCACTTTCACTTCGCGCCGGAGTCCTGATACCAACCGGGCCAGACCCGATGTCGGATGTCTTCGTCTCGTATGCGCGGCCGGATGAGCCGCAGGCGAAGCGCGTCGCCGAAGCGCTGCGCGCTCTTGGGCATCGCGTGTGGCGCGACGACGAGCTTCCCGCGCACCGACCATACTCGGAGGTCATCGAAGAACGGCTGAGCTCCGCCAAAGCCGTGGTCGTGCTGTGGTCTGCCGAGGCAGCGAGGTCGCAGTGGGTCCGCGCGGAGGCCGACAGCGCGAGGAATTCGGGAACGCTGGTTCAGGCGGTCCTCGACGGAACCATTCCCCCGCTGCCCTTCAACCAGATCCAGTGCGCGGACCTCAGTGCCTGGAAGGGAAGCTCGGACGATCCTGGATGGCAGAAGCTTGCTGCGAGCGTCTCGGCGCTGGCGGGCGAAGCGCAAGCGACCACGGCTCGTCGTTCGAGCAAGCGGGGCACATCGATCTGCGTCCTGCCCTTCGCCAATATGAGCGGCGACCCCGAGCAGGAATATTTCAGCGACGGCATCAGCGAAGATGTGACGACGGACCTATCGAAAGTCTCGGCGCTCGAGGTGATCGCACGGAACACCGCGTTCACGTTCAAAGGACAAGCGGTCGACGTGTGCGACGTGGCGCGGCGACTGGGCGTCACCCACGTGCTGGAGGGTAGCGTCCGCAAGGCGGGCGGACGCGTCCGCATCACCGCGCAGCTGATCGACGGCGCCTCCGGCGGCCATGTCTGGGCCGATCGCTTCGACCGCGAGCTCACCGACATTTTCGCGATTCAGGACGAGATCTCGAAGGCCATCGTCGACGCGCTGAAGGTCCAGCTGCTGCCGAGCGAGGAAAAAGCCATCGCCGACCGTGGGACCGCCAATCCGGACGCTTACAATCTCTACCTGATGGCCCGGCAGGCCTGGATTACTGGCGATTTCGGTGCTCGACGGCGCGAGGAAAAGGTCATTCGCATCTGCAGCCGTGTTGTCGAACTGGATCCTGCTTACGCGCAAGCCTGGGCCCTGATGGGGTTAGCCCAAGCCAATCTCTGCCACGGATTCGAGAGCGACGAGTGCCCTGAAGATGGCTCGGCCTCCGCAGACCGCGCGCTCGCGCTCGACCCGAACATCGCCGAGGCGCATCTGCCCAAGGCCTGGCGGCTGGCGGAGCAGGGCCGCCACGACGAGGCCAACGCCGAGCTCGCCGTCGCGATGAAGCTCAATCCGGACTCCTGGGAGGTCAACAAGGAGGCCGCGAGGCTCTTCTACCGCCAGCGGAGGCTCGAAGACGCCGCTCGGCATCTGGAGAAGGCCACGCAAGTGATGGAATCCGACTATCACGGCCTCGGAATGCTCTTCGCTTATTATTACAGCCGCGACGATGTCGACGCTGCACGGAGGACGGCGCAACGGGCGATCGAGCAGATTGAGAAAGTCTTGGGCACGAATCCTGATAACGGCGCTGCCCTGGCGTTCGGAGCAATGAGTCTCGCCACCTTGGGTAATATCGACAGAGCACGCGAGTGGATCGAGCGGAGCCTTCTGGTCGATCCCGACAACCTTCAGATGCGCTACAATCTCGCCTGGGGGCTCAACAAGGTCTTTGACGATCAGGAAGCGGCCATCGAGATGCTCGGGCCGGTGATGGCGCATGCCGGAGCCAACATCATCCGTCTGGCGGTGAACGACCCGAATCTCGACAATCTTCGGAATGACGCCCGTTTCGAAACGATGATGGAGGCCGCGAAGAAGCGGGTGGGACTCTCAGACCCACCTAATCCTGCTGCTGCAACCGAAATGCGACCTCGCTCATGAAGCGGGCATCATCGCCATCGGCGAGCCATTCGGCTTCGTTCGCGATCGCGGCCAGCAGGTCCGACAGCGGCTCCATTTCCGCCTTCGCGTAATTGCCCAGCACGTGCGGGGTGACGAGGTCCTTCCGGCCGGGGCCCGGGTGTCCGATTCCGATCCGCACGCGGCGGAATTCGGGGCCGAGCGCGGCATCGATCGAACGGAGGCCATTGTGTCCCGCAAGACCGCCGCCGACCCGTACCTTCACCTTGAAGGGCGCAAGGTCGAGCTCGTCGTGGAAGACGGTGAGCGCATCCATGCCGAGCTTGTAGAATTTCAGCGCCTGCTGAACCGCGTCGCCGCTGTCGTTCATGAAGGTCTGCGGCTTGAGGAGGAGGATGCGCTGACGGCCGATCCGGCCTTCCGCGATGAGGCTGCGGAATTTCTTCTGCCAGGGACCGAAGTCGTGCGCCTCGGCAATGATGTCGGCAGCCATGAAGCCGACATTGTGCCGCTGCAGCGCATATTTCGCGCCGGGATTCCCGAGGCCGACCCAGAGTTGCATGGCCGCTCGCTAGCAGGAGCGGGGACAAACAAAAACCGCCCGCCCCTTCGGACGAGCGGTTCCTGATATTCGCCGAAAGGTAGAGCGCGTTATTCTTCGCTCGAACCGCCTTCGGCAGCGGCTTCGCCGCCCTCGACTTCGGCGCCTTCCTCGCCTTCGCCGACGGTCGGGACTTCGCCCTCAGGCGCAGTCTCTTCCTCTTCGGCCTTCATCGCCGACGGAGCGACGATGGTGGCGACCGTAAAGTCTTCCTCATCGTTCCACGGAGTGACGCCGTCCGGCAGCGTCACCTGGCTGATGTGGACAGAGTCGCCGATCTCGAGCCCTTGAAGTGACACGTGAATCTCGGCCGGAATATGCGCTGCGTCGCAGACGATCTCGAGCTCGTGAACGACCACGTTCAAGACGCCGCCGCGCTTGAGGCCCGGCGATTCCTCTTCGTCGTCGAAGCGCATCGGAACCGCGACGTGCACCTTGGTGTGCTCGCCGATGCGGAGGAAATCGACGTGGATGGGCCGGCTGGTGACCGGATGGAAATCGACCGCCTTCGGCAGAGTCCGTTGCGGCTTGCCCTTGAAGTCGATCATCACGACCGAGTTCATGAAGTGCCCGGTTGAAAGCATTTTGGACAGGAGCTTCTCCTCGACATGAATCGAGAGGGCTTCCTTCTTTTCGCCGTAGATCACGGCGGGTACCCGTCCATCGCGGCGCAGTGCTCGGGAGGCTCCCTTGCCAGCCCGGTCGCGCGCTTCGGCGGGCAGCGTTAGCTGTTCGCTCATTTGCTATGCTCCGTTTCAGTGACCCGCCACGCCTCCAGGGATGACCATGGCCGGGAGCGCGCGCCCTAGTGCAGGGCGCCTGCAAAAGCAAGTTTTGCCGGTCAGTCGACCCGCGCTGAAGGAATGCCCTTTTCGGCCAAACGCACGAGAACGCTGTCCTTACCGGCAAGATGGCCGGCTCCAACAGCGATGAACACCGTCCCCGGCGTCCGCAGCCGTGCCGCGATCCAGTCCGCCCAGCGTGCGTTCCGTTCAGTGAACATCATCCGATACGTGTCGGGCGACGCGGTGCGGAGCTGGTCGAGCATATGCACGAAGACGCTCTGGTCGCCGCGTTTCCAGGCCGATTCCATGTCGACCATGGTCTTCGACAGATCGTTCATCGGTGCTGCGCTCGCCTGCGTCGGCGCCGGTGCGGGCTTCGGAGCTGTCGCTGGAGGCAGGCTGTTGAACATGTTGAGCTGGAACTCGAGGGTCTCGAGGCCCTCGACGGGCTTGCCTTCGCTCTCGGCGATGTGCCGGAGAACCATGTCGGCGCCGTTCGCCACCTCCATGCCCTGCGCCTGCCCGGCGTCGATCGCCATCTTGGTGGTTGCCAGGAATGAAGCGGACGGAGTCACCGAAGGCGCGCGGATCGGCAGGCCGGGCCGCCCGGATATCGTCACTGCAGGCCCTTCGGGGATTAAAGTCTCGAGAACCAGCTCATTGCTGTTCTCGAATGCCCCGCGAACGCCGGGATTGAACCACTGCGTTCTTCGATCGAGCGCATGAAAGGTGCCGAAGAGATAGATGGTGGTGTCGGCATCCCGCACCATGAACATCGCG
>DASUCP010000048.1:0-3610 GCA_036275975.1 Sphingomicrobium sp. | reverse complement strand
CGGCTCGACGATGTGACCGTGAATGACCCGGGGCTAATCCACACGGCGGGCGACGAACCGCTGAAGCTCAGCCTCGGCCGTAAGCGCCACGGTCTTCTCGTCCGCTAGCCGCTCCTGATCAGCCCGACGGCCTGATCGCGTTCGAACAGGTATAAGCAGATGCGCGCAGCTTGGCCGCGCGGTCCTGAGAGACCACCATCGCGGTCGAGGAGCAGCTGGGCATCGCTCGTCGCGATCTCGGCGAGTTCCTGCACGTCCTCGGCGGTGGCGACACGGAAAGCGACTTCGCCCGACTGGCGAGTGCCGAGTATTTCGCCGGGCCCGCGCAGCCGCAGGTCCTCTTCGGCGATGCGGAAGCCGTCGCAGGTCTCGCGCATGAGCGAAAGGCGGGCGCGGCCGACCTCAGTCAGGTTCTGCCCTCGGATCAAGAGGCAGGTGCTCTTGCCGCTGCCGCGCCCAACGCGGCCACGAAGCTGGTGGAGTTGGGCGAGGCCGAAGCGCTCCGCGCCTTCGACAATCATGAGGGTCGCGTTCGGCACGTCGACACCCACTTCGATCACCGTCGTGGCCACCAGCACTGCGAGCTCGCCTGACGCGAAGCGCGTCATCACCGCGTCCTTCTCCGGCCCCTTCATTCGGCCGTGGACGAGTCCGACCTTGTCGTCGCCGAAGCGGAGCTTGAGGACCCGCGCTCGCTCCTCCGCCGCCGCCGCATCGGATTTCTCGCTCTCTTCGACGAGCGGGCAGACCCAATAGGCCTGACCGCCGCCGGAGATGTGCCGGCCCACGCCATCAATGACGTCGGGCAGCTTCTCCTCGCTAATCACACGGGTTTCGACCGGAGTCCGGCCCGGCGGCATCTCGTCGATCTTGCTGACATCCATCTCGCCATATTGGGTGAGCGTCAGCGTGCGGGGGATCGGTGTCGCGGTCATGACCAGCAGGTGCGGCGGATGCTCCGCCTTGGACGCAAGCAGAAGGCGCTGCGACACTCCAAAGCGGTGCTGCTCGTCGATCACCGCGAGGCCGAGGTTCTCGTAGCTGACCTTCTCCTGGAAGATCGCATGCGTGCCGACGAGGATGTCGATCGAACCGTCGGCGAGCCCCATCAGCACGCTGTCCCGCGCTTTGCCTTTCTCGCGCCCCGTCAGGATCGCAACGCGCACTCCGAGGCTGTCGAGCTGGCCAAGCAAGGTCGCATGATGCTGCCGCGCCAGAATTTCGGTGGGAGCCAACAGTGCCGCCTGGGCGCCGCTTTCGACGGCGGTCAGCATCGCCGCCAGGGCAACCAACGTCTTGCCGGATCCGACGTCGCCCTGAAGCAGGCGCAGCATCGGAACGGTCTGCGCCATGTCCCCGCGGATTTCGCGGATCACTCGCCGCTGCGCATCGGTCAGCTGGTATGGCAGCTGGAGCTTCCGGATCAGCTCCCCGGTGCCCGGTAGCGACGTGGTGCGGTGTCGCCGCTGGGACTGCCGAAGCAGGAGCAGCGCAAGTTGATTTGCGAAAATCTCATCATAAGCCAGCCGCCGCCGTGCGCTGTCCGCGCCCGCCTCGCGATGCGAGATCGCGAGAGACGCACGCCAGGCGCCCCACCCCTCGCGCGAGAGAAGGCTCGGCTCAATCCACTCCCCGAGCTCTGGCGCCCGCTCCATCGCCTCGCGCGCGAGCTCGCCCATGCGGCGGTTGGCGAGGCCTTCGGTTAAAGGATAGACCGGCTCGCGGATGAGCGGCGCGGGTCCCTTACCCGGCTCCGCGACTTCCGGATGGATGATCTGCCATTCATCGCCGTATTGCTCGAGCTTGCCTGAGACGATCCTCTTCTCGCCCTTCGGAAGACTGCGCTTCGCCCAACCCGGATTGTTGAAATAGACGAGGCTGATCGTGTTACCCTGACTGTCGGAGGCGAAAATGCGCGTCGGCCCCCTCCCCGACCGGCTCTCGCGGCTGTCGAACGGCGTGAGCTCAAGGATCACGTTGCGGCCTAGCAAAGCCGCGTTCGCTCCGGGCGCCTGGATCCGTTCGATCGAGCCTGTCGGCAAATGATAGAGCACGTCGACGATGCGCGTCAGGTCGAGCCGTTTTAGCATCTTGGCGACCTGCGGCCCGACGCCTTTCAGCACCTCGACCTCGGCGAACAGCGGGTTAAGGATGTCCGGGCGCATGGCCGATTGTTAGCGCGTCTCTCGCGGCTCGCAATGCGGCGATAACGTGACTACATGGCGCTCATGCCTTCCAAAGCGGACCTGAAGCGCCTTCACTGGCGAGCGCACCATCGCGGCACCAGGGAAGCCGACATGCTGATCGGCGGCTTCTTCGACGCGCACCATGCGTCGTGGAGCGCAGACGAGCGGGCGTTGTTCGAACAAATGTTGAGCGAGCAGGACGTCGACATCATGGCCTGGGCGCACGGAACCGCTCAGGCGCCGGAGCGCTTCGAAGGGCCCATGATCGAAGCGCTGAAGAGGCTGGATTACATCGAGATTTCGCGATGAGCGAACCACTGCAGCGCGTGCTTGGCGCGAAAGAGCCGCTGACGCTTGCCGGCGTGCCCACGGGATTCCTTCCGTGGCTCGCGGCCGATCTCGCGCGCGCAGCGCATGGAGTGAGTGGCGGCCGCGCTGTCGCAATCGTCGCCGATGAAGCGGCGCTGCGGGCACTTGCCGACACCGTTCCGCAGTTCGCGCCCGAGGTCGAGGTGCTGACGCTGCCTGGCTGGGACTGCCTGCCGTACGACCGTGCGTCGCCTGCCCTGCGCGTCATGGCCGAGCGGATGGCGACGCTCGCTGCGCTTCAGGAGAAGCGCGAGAAGCCGCAGCTGCTGATCGCGACCGCGAGCGCCGCGACCCAGCGGCTGTTGACGCCCTTTCGTATCCGCCAGCTCACGCGCCGTATTGCGGAGGGCGAGCGAATCGAGCGCGAGACGCTGGTCGAGCAGCTGAATGCCCTCGGGTACGAGCGCGTCGATACAGTGGCCGAGCACGGCGAATATGCTGTCCGAGGCTCGCTTATCGACTTGTTCCCCGCCGGCGAAGAGCTGGCGTTAAGGCTCGACTTCTTTGGCGACGAGATCGACAGCCTGCGCCGCTTCGACCCAACCGACCAACGCTCGACCGACAAGGCCAAGGCATTTACTCTGATGCCGGCGTCGGAAGCTTTGCTCGACGCGGAGAGCATCAAGCGCTTCCGCTCGCGCTACCGCGAGAAGTTCGGTGCCACGGCGACGCAGGACCCGCTCTACCAAGCGCTCTCCGGGGGCCGCCGAATGTCGGGCATGGAGCATTGGCTTCCACTGCTCGAGGAGCGGCTCGAGACGCTGTTCGACCATCTAGGCGAGAACGATCTCATCATCCGTGACGCTGCGGCCGACCAGGCGGTGGGCTCACGGCGCGAGGCTATCGACGATTATTACCAGAACCGCGTGCGCGCCATGGAGGGCGAGCCGGGAACCTATCGCCCCTTGGAACCGCACGCGCTCTATCTGCCCAAGAACGAATGGGAGGCCCAGGAAGCAGACCGGCCGACTCATCTAGCCTCGCCGTTCCACGAGCCTGAATCCGAAGGGGTCATCGACTTCGGCGTGGACCAGGCGCGCGACTTCGCTCCGGAA
>DASUCP010000047.1:0-6790 GCA_036275975.1 Sphingomicrobium sp. | reverse complement strand
TTGATGATCCGGTGGATCGACGAGGCCGGCATCACGCCCTGGCCGGTTGCCTCGTTCGGTCTGGTCCTCGTCGGTTCGGCGATCACCTATCAGCTGCTGGAGCGGGCGCTGATGGCGGCGGAGGGCGAGGGGTCGGACATGCAGAAAGCACTCGGCCACGGGCTGAAGGAATGGCTGAGCTTCGCGGGTTATGTGGCGGCCGTGCCGCTGGCCTTCGTTTCGCCGTACATTTCGGTTGCCATCTACGTGATCATTTCGATCGTCTGGATCGTCCCCGATCGGCGCTTCGAACGCTAACCCTAGTTGCAGCGCTTCACCCCGTCTCCCACATGACGAGCATGGAACAATGGCACGGAACGACGATCCTCGGCGTCAAGAAAGGCGGCAAGACCGTCATCGCCGGGGACGGACAGGTCAGCATGGGCAACACGGTGATGAAGCCCAATGCAAAGAAGGTTCGCCGCATCGGCGACGGTAAGGTGATCGGCGGATTTGCGGGAGCGACCGCGGATGCTTTCACCCTGTTCGAGCGGCTCGAGAAGAAGCTAGAGCAATATAACGGCCAGCTGCTGCGTGCCGCGGTCGAGCTCGCCAAGGACTGGCGGACGGACAAGTATCTGCGCAACCTAGAGGCGCTGATGATCGTCGCCGACGCCGAGCAGATGCTGATCCTCACCGGCAACGGCGACGTGCTCGAGCCCGAGGGCGGGATCGCCGCGATCGGCTCCGGCGGGAATTACGCGCTGTCTGCCGCGAAGGCGCTGGCCGACTACGAGCAGGACCCCGAAGTCCTCGCCCGCCGAGCGATGCAGATCGCGTCGGAGGTGTGCGTCTTCACCAACGACCGGTTGACCGTCGAGACGATTGAAGGCTGACCCGAAGCGCGGCTAGTCTGGCCGCGTGTTGCTCGACCGTCGAACCTTCGCCGCCGGCTCCGCTGCTTTGCTGACCGGCTGCGCGACGGTCGGTACGCGGGGTACCAGCGCGTGCTCCGCGCTGGTTCCGGTGAACGTTGATGAAAGCCTGGTGATCCGCACGGTCGCGGGGTTGCGGCCCTATCGGCGTGAAGGCTTCGTCGTTCGACGCGAGCCGCTCGGCGACAAGGCGCTGGTCCACAATTACGGGCACGGCGGCGGTGGGATCACCTTGAGTTGGGGAAGCTCCAAACTCGCGATCGAGCTTGGGCTCCAGGGCCATAGCGGTCCGGTCGCGGTGCTCGGCTCGGGCGTGATGGGCCTTTCTACCGCGCGGCTCGTGCAGGAAGCGGGATTCCCAGTCACCATCTACGCCGCGGCGCTTCCGCCTGACACGACCTCGAACATCGCCGGCGGGCAGTTCCACCCCTTCGCCGTCTTTCGCGAGCGCTTCGCGACACCGGCGTTCAAGGCGCAGTTCACCCGCGCCCTCGACTATAGCTGGCGGCGCTTTCAGATCATGGTGGGCGACGATTACGGCATCCACTGGCTGCCGACCTACGTCGAGACCGACACGCCGGAAGCGAAGCTGCTCGACACCTTCCCGCCGTTCGACTGGATGCTCAGTCGGTCTGAATATCCGTTCCCGGTGGACAGCGTGCTTCGCTACGACACCATGTATGTCGAGACCGGTCGATACTTGAGGCAGATGATCCGCGACGTGCAGATCGCCGGCGGGAAGATCGAGGTCCGCCGCTTCGCTACACCCGCAGACATTGCGTCTTTGCCTGAGGCGCTGGCGTTCAATTGCACCGGCCTCGGCAGCCGTGAGCTTTTCGGAGACACCGTGCTCCAGCCAGTGCGAGGCCAGCTCGCGATCCTCGAGCCGCAGCCGGCCGTCCGCTACGCCTACACGGGAAGCTCTGGCTACATGTTCCCGAGGGCCGATGGGATCCTTCTTGGCGGGACATTCGAGTTCGACACCTGGGACGCGACGCCGCAGCCCAAGGACATCGCGGACATCATCGCCGCCCACAAGCGCTTCTTCTCAAGCTTCCGCTGCACCGCTTGAAGTGCCTGAGCACGGCCCCGACATTCGGCACGAAATGAACTATCACACCACTCTTCCCCAAGGCGGGGAGCAAGCCGAAGTGCTGAAAGACAAGCTCACCCCCAAGGCAATCGTCGCCGCGCTCGACAACCACATCGTCGGCCAGGACGACGCCAAGAAGGCGGTCGCCGTTGCGCTGCGCAACCGCTGGCGCCGGCAGCAGCTCGCGCCCGAGCTGCGCGATGAGGTGACGCCCAAGAACATCCTGATGATCGGCCCCACGGGCTGCGGAAAGACCGAGATCAGCCGCAGGCTCGCGAAGCTCGCGGATGCGCCGTTCGTGAAGGTCGAAGCGACCAAGTTCACCGAGGTCGGCTATGTCGGCCGCGACGTCGAGCAGATCGCCCGCGACCTTGTCGAGGAAGCAGTGCGGCTGGAGCGCGACCGGCGCCGCAACAAGGTGAAGGTGGCGGCCGAGGAGGCGGCGATGGATCGCCTGCTGGATGCGCTGACCGGCAAGGGATCGAGCGAGGCGACGCGTCAGAGCTTCCGCCAGCGCTTCGGCGACGGCAGCCTCGACAAGGCGGAGGTCGAGATCGAGGTCGACGAAGCTCCGGCCATGCCGTTCGAGATCCCCGGCATGGGCGCGCAGGTCTTCGATCTCCGCTCGATGATGGGCAAGCTCGGTGGGCAGGCGCCAAAAAAGCGCCGTAAGCTCAAGGTGCCCGAGGCGTTCGCTCGGCTGACAGAGGAAGAAGCCGACAAGCGGGTCGATCCAGACGACATCAACCGAGTGGCGCTCGCCGATGCGGAGGCGAACGGGATCGTCTTCATCGACGAGATCGACAAGATCGCGGTCAGCGACGTTCGCGGTGGCTCCGTCAGCCGAGAGGGCGTGCAGCGTGACCTGCTCCCGCTCATCGAAGGCACCACGGTGGCGACCAAGTACGGGCCCCTCAAGACCGACCACATCCTGTTCATAGCCTCGGGGGCTTTCCACATCGCCAAGCCGGCCGACCTCCTTCCGGAGCTTCAGGGCCGCTTGCCGATCCGGGTTGAGCTGAAGGCGCTGACGCAGGAGGATTTCGTCCGAATTCTGTCGTCGACCCGCGCAAGCCTGACGGAGCAATATCAGGCGCTGCTCGGTACGGAGGGCGTCACGATCGAGTTCGCCGACGATGGCATCGAGGCGCTCGCGCGCGTTGCGGCGGAAGTGAACGAGGCGGTCGAGAATATAGGCGCTCGGCGGCTGCAGACGGTGATGGAAAAGCTGCTTGAGGACGTGAGCTTCGACGCCGAGAACCGGCGCGGCGAGACGCTCGTCGTGGATGGAGCGTTCGTCGAGAAGCAGCTGTCGAGCATTGCCCGCAATGCCGACCTCAGCCGCTACGTGCTCTGAGCCACCTTTCGGTAGCGCCAGATCACGCCTGACGCGAACGGTGGCCACAGGCTCGTCCTGACACCGGCAAGACGCAGTTTGGCCGCTGCCCAGCTGTTGCAGGTTCGGAACATGCTCGCGTGCCCGGTCGCGCGATAAAATGCATCGGAGGGGCCGTAGCCGGGATGATGGATCAGCTTGGGTCGTCCCAGTTCGTCGAGCGCGAAGTCGGCGCGGATCGCGGCCCAGAGGCGGCGATATTCTTCCGGACGAAGCCGGATCTGGCGTGCCGCGTAGTAGGGATTGGGCACATATTCGACGTGCATGACGCGATCGCCGCCGGTGAGAGCGGACCACACCGTGCGCGGCGTGAGGTCCCACCAGGTCGGAGTGTCCAGGTACACCCGCTTCTCGCCGGCCCCGAAGGCGATCCACCTGGTTTTCGGATCCACCGCTGCAAAATCCGTCGAAGGGACGAGTGGTCGCCAATCGAGCCCTTGAGCTTCCGCCGGCATGATGATGTCGACGTGGACGCCATTGTCGGCGAGGTAGATCGTCGTGCCGTCCTTCGCTTCCGACCAATTGCGATTGAGCGAAACCAGCGAGCCGATGAGTGCTGCGGCGAGATACAGCGCGGGCAATGCGAGCAGCACGCTAAGCAGCCGCCCAACCCACTTGCCTGCTCTCGCTTTTCGCCGTCGCCGAGCCATTCCGCCTCCCGCCGCACCTTGCCTATAAAGCTGGGGCTGCCTAGATGCGCCGGCCAGTCGGGGCGTAGCGCAGCCTGGTAGCGCATCACACTGGGGGTGTGGAGGTCGCTGGTTCGAATCCAGTCGCCCCGACCATCATCTTTCAACGGAAGTCCGCACGCGTTCATGTCCAGCCCACCAATCCTGATGACCATGATCCAGGCCGCGCCCGCCGGACAGCCGAGCACCTCGACCGCTTTGTTCGTTCAGCTGTTCCCGCTGGTTGCGATTTTCTTCATCTTCTACCTCTTGTGGATCCGTCCCCAGAGCCAGCGGGTGAAGCAGCACCAGGCGGCGATCAACGCGGTGAAGAAGGGCGACGAGGTGATCACCGGCGGTGGAATCCGCGGACGGGTGACCAAGGTCGCCGACGATGAGGCAGAGGTCGAGATTGCGCAGGGCGTCAAGGTTCGCGTCGTCAAGTCGACCATTACTCAGGTGCTGAGTCCGACGGGTAAGCCGGCGAACGACTGATGCTCGAATTTCCCAAATGGAAAGTGTGGCTAATCGGGCTCGTCATTGCGGTGGGAGTTCTGCTGTCGATCCCGAGCCTGATTGAGCGAACGCCCCTTGCGAGCCATTGGCCGAAGTGGCTGCCGGACTACAAGATCAGCCTAGGCCTCGACCTTGCTGGCGGAAGCCACCTCCTGCTCGAAGCCGATGCGCAGGACGCTCAGAAGCAGCGGCTCCAAGGCATGGAAGATTCGGTCGCAACCGAGCTCCGCCGCGACCCGCGCATCGATATCGGCGACATTTCGACGGCAGGCGGCCGCCTGTCTTTCCTCGTCCGCGATCCGACGCAGGTCGATGCGGCGGTCGAGCGGATGCGCAACCTGACCAAGCCAGTCGCGCTGACGGGGAACCGGGATTGGGATGTGTCGGTGGTCGATTCGACCCGCGTCGTGCTCACTCCAACGGCGACTGGGACGGCGCAGGCGCTGAAGGATGCGATGGGGGTTGCCCGCGATGTCGTTCGCCGCCGCATCGATCCGGGCGGCACCAAGGAAATCACCGTCATCACCGAGGGCAACAACCGGATCCTCGTGGAGGTCCCTGGCGTCGAAAATCCCGAGGCGCTGAAGAAGCTGATCGGCCAGACCGCGCGGCTCGAGTTCAAGCTCGTCGACCTCTCGGCCAACCCGGCCGAGGTTCAGCAGGGCCACGCCCCCCCGGGCAGCCAGGTGCTGCCGATGGCGGACGGCTCCGGCTTCATGGCTGTGAAGCGACGGGTGATGGTCTCGGGCGACCAGCTGACCGATGCTAAGCAAAGCTTCGACCAGGACGGCCGGCCTGATATCGACATCACCTTCAACACGGCGGGCGCTCGGCGCTTCGCGCGGGTGACTCAGGAGAACGTCAACAAGCCGTTCGCGATCATCCTGGACGACAAGATTCTGTCGGCGCCGAACATCAATGAGCCGATTCTCGGCGGCCGCGCGAACATCATGGGCGGCTTCACGGTCCAGAGCGCGCACGACCTCGCGGTGTCGCTGGCCTCGGGCAAGCTGCCTGTGAAGCTGAACGTGATCGAGGAGCGGACCGTCAGCGCCGAGCTGGGCCAGGACTCGATCCACAAGGGACTGATCGCGTCCGTAATTTCGGTTGTCGGCGTGATGATCTTCATGCTCGTCACGTACGGCCGGTTCGGCGTCTACGCGAACATCGCGCTGATCGTGAACGCCTTTCTGATCCTCGGCATCATGGCGACGTTCAACGCCACGCTCACGCTGCCGGGAATCGCGGGCTTCATCCTCACGATCGGCGCCGCGGTCGATGCCAACGTGCTGATCAACGAGCGCATCCGCGAGGAAATCCGACGAGGAAGGCGCCTGCTCGACGCGGTCGAGACTGGCTACCACGAAGCCTTCCGAGCCATTTTCGACGCCAACGTGACCCACGTCATCTCGGCGGCGATCATGGCCTATTTCGGCTCGGGTCCGGTGCGCGGCTTCGCCGTCGTCCTGCTGATCGGCGTCGTCACCTCGGTCTTCACCGCCGTCTATTTCACCCGCATGCTGGTTGCGCTGTGGATCCGGCGCACCCGCCCGCGCGCGCTGCATATTTAGGTCTCGTAGCCCATGAAGCTTCTCAAGCTCGTTCCCGAGAACACCAATCTCGACTTCATGCGCTGGCGGAACCTCGCGCTCGTCCTGTCGCTCATCGCCACCGCCGCATCGATCATCTTCACAGTCTACAAGGGCCTGAACCTCGGCATCGATTTCGTCGGCGGCGAGCTGGTCAGGACCGAGTTCCAGCAGCCGGTGCATATTGACGACCTCCGTGCCCGCGTCGCGCGCATGGGCGTTGGCGAAGCCAGCATCCAGGCGCTCGGCAACGACCGCACCTACCAGATCCGCCTGCCCAAGCCGCCGGGACCGGAGAGCGCGTCCAACACGATGGTCAGTAGGCTTCGCGTCCTCATCCCGCAGCAATATCCCGGCGCACGCGTCGATGCTGGCGAGTCGGTCTCGGGCAAGGTGAGCGAGGAGCTCGCGCAGGACAGCGCAATGGCAATCGGCTTTGCCATGATCGGAATCGCGCTCTACATCTGGTTTCGCTTCGAATGGCAGTTCGGGGTCGGCGCACTGCTGACGCTAGCGCACGATATCGCGATGACGCTCGGCTTTTTCGCCTTCACGCGACTGCCTGTCGACCTCAACGTCGTCGCCGCGTTTCTGACGATCGTCGGCTATTCGCT
>DASUCP010000046.1:0-7912 GCA_036275975.1 Sphingomicrobium sp. | reverse complement strand
TCCGGTGATCACTACGGCACTCTATTTCGTAGTGTTCGGATCTGCGCTGGGCAGCCGCATGTCGACGATGGACGGGGTCAGCTTCGGCGCCTTCATCGTTCCTGGCCTTACCTTGCTTTCAGTCTTCATGCAGTCGATCTTCAACGCCAGCTTCGGCATTTATTTTCCGAAGTTTACGGGCACGATCTACGAACTCCTGTCAGCACCAATCTCAAGCTCGGAGGCGGTGCTCGCCTATGTCGGCGCCGCCGTTACCAAGAGCGTGATCCTGGCGTTGGTGACGATTGCCACAGCGACCTTCTTCGTCCCCGTTCACATCGATCATCCGCTCGCGATGATCCTCTTCCTGGTCGGGATCAGCGCAGGCTTCTGCCTGTTCGGTTTCGCGATCGGGGTGTGGGCGCAGAATTTCGAGCAGCTCCAGATCATCCCGATGCTGATCATCACGCCGCTGACCTTCCTTGGCGGCGCCTTCTACTCGGTGAAAGCTTTGCACGATCCATTCCGGACGATCACGCTCTTCAACCCGATCGTGCACGTGATCAGTGGTTTTCGCTGGAGCTTCTACTCCGTTGCCGACGTGCCCGTCTGGTCGAGCGTCGCCGTCACCCTCGCGATCATCGGTGTCTGCATGGCGGTGATCGCGTGGATGTTCCGGACAGGCTACCGACTCAAGCAGTGAGTTCGGCGGTCTGGGACCCTTCCTGGTTCGCGCGCTCGAGTCCCCGGCCGTCGAGGTTCTCGCCGACGAAATCCCAATTGACGATGTTGGTGAGCACGGCGTCGGCAAACTTGGGCCGCTCGTTGCGATAGTCGATGTAATAGGCGTGCTCCCACACGTCGAGTGTGAACAGCGGGACCATCCCGTCGTGCACGATCGGCGTATCCGCGTCATGGAGCGAGGTAATCCTCAGACCGCCACGGTCGAGCACTAGCCACGCCCAGCCGCTGGCGAAATGATTGACCGCTTCTTCCTTGAGCTTGGCGAGCATCGCTTCCGCATTACCGAACGCGTCGTTGATCAGATGATCGAGCTTCCCTGAGGGCTTCTGACCCTGCGCGGGCGCGAGGCACTGCCAGAAGAAACTGTGGTTCCACAGCTGCGCACCGTTGTTGAACAGTTTGTTATTGCCGGCGCGCTTGGCCTCGCGGACGACCTGCAGAAGGGAAGCTCCGCTAAGATCTCTCTCATTCTGCAACAGCTCATTCGTCTTGTTGACGTAAGCCTTGTGGTGCTTGCCGTGGTGGTATTCGAGCGTTTCGGCCGACATGTGCGGCGCGAGAGCATCTTTGGCGAAGGGCAGATCGGGCAGCTGGAAAGGCATTGTCAGGGCAACTCCTTGAACTCTCGGGATATCGTCGCTTCAGGCGCCGAATCCCGCGTGGCGCTCCCCACCCCGCTTTCCCGAAATGCTTGCCGAGCGGCGAATTTCAACCCTAGAAACGACAACGAAACGATCTCTTGCGGCGAATTGCGCAGGATCATGGCGCTGGGGAGCGCCGAAAGGGGGGATGATGAGCAAGTTCTTCGCGAATCTCTGGCTGGTGCTGTTCGTCGGGCTGGTCATCACGGCCATCCTCGTTCTGCTGCCGGAGTCGGGCTATCGCCCGCCCACGGGCGACCTGGGCAACGGCATCCTCCAGTGGCTGCACGTCTTCTTCGGAATTACGTGGATCGGGCTCCTCTATTATTTCAATTTCGTGCAGACGCCGGTGATGCCCAGCGTGCCAGCGGAGCTGAAGCCCGGCGTGTCGAAGTACATCGCACCAAAGGCGCTCTTCTATTTCCGCTGGGGCGCAGCATTCACGGTGCTGACCGGCCTGCTGCTCGCCTGGTCGTATGGAGAGCTGGTCGAGGCGCTGACGTTGCAGCCCGGCGCGCGCCTGATCGGCATCGGCATGTGGCTGGCGTTGATCATGGCCTTCAACGTTTGGGTGATCATCTGGCCCAACCAGAAGAAGGTGCTCGGCATGGTCCAGGCGGACGACGCCACCAAGGCAAAGGCTGCGAGCACCGCGAGCATGGCCTCGCGGCTCAATACCTTGCTCTCGATCCCTATGCTGCTGTGCATGACCAACGCCCACTAGGGCGTCGGAGTCTGCCTTAGCGGCTCACGACCTGGTAGCGCGTCAGATACTCCTTCGGGAGCGCCCAGCGCGGCTCAAGGCTGTGAGCGCGCTTGAGGTCCCGATAGGCTGAACCGAAGTCGCCCATTTGCTCGTAGGCCACGCCGCGAGCGAAGATTGCGAGCGCTTGGCGGTCGGGATTCCGGCTGATTCCTTCCTGAAGAAGCGGGAGTGCGTCCCGCCCATCCCCGTTGCGGATCCGCAGGAAACCCTTGTTAAGCCACGCGTCCGGCAGGTCTCTGTTGAGCGCCAGCGCCGAATTGAAGTCGGCGTCTGCATCTGCATCGTGACCCTGCATCATGTTGATGATGCCGCGGTTGACGTAGGTGGCCGCACGGTCTCTCGGCATCATCCCTTCTTCGTTAAGGGCGCGCGTGCACCCTTCGATTGCGGAGCTGCGATCGTCGCCGGCCAAGGCTGCTTCGTAGCAAATGCGAGAAAGCGGACCGCCGACTGTGATCACTGCACTGTGAGTGAGAGAAAGCGGGATCACCAGCGATGCGACGCCCGCGGCAAAAGTCAGGCTTTTCATAAAACCCTCCTTCCATAAGCGCCCTCGGTTCGCCCAATACGCCCCTCTAGGAGTCGTTTCATCTCCGATTCGACGAACCGCGGAGCGGCGGGCACTCCGAACTTTCGGCTATACTGCCGTGTCCTGTAATTTATGCCGCTTCAGGGCATGCCGCAGCTGGTCGTAACTGAGACCCAGCGCGGCCGCCGTGGCGCGCTGGTTGAAACGGTTGCGCCTGAGGCCGTCCTCAAGCAGCTGTCGCTCGTAAGCCGATACCGCTCCCCGGAAATCGTTGGTCGACTGGACAGCCTCCGGCGCTGACCGGACGGGCTTCGCATCCGACGCCGCCTCTTCGACTAGAGATTCGGCCGCTGCCGAATGCGTTTGAACGCGGTCGCCTGCAGCAGGCGCCCAGGGCGAGTGGAACGGGTTGAAGTTGATCCCGTCGATCGCCCGCTCGGGATCTTCGTGCCGGTAAACGGCGCGTTCGACCACGTTCCTCAGCTCGCGCACGTTGCCCGGCCATGGATAGGCTTCGAGCTCAGCCACTGCGCGTTGCGTGAACCCCGGCCAGTTGGGCCATTCGAGCTCCGCCGACATCCGGCGGCCGAAATGCTCGGAGAGAAGCGGAACATCGCCTTCGCGTGCCCGGAGAGGCGGAAGCGTAATAACTTCGAACGACAGGCGATCGAGCAGGTCGGCGCGGAATTGGCCCCTGTCGACAAGCGCCGGCAGGCTCTCGTTGGTCGCGGCGACGATCCGCACGTCGACCGAGATCGGCTTGGACGCGCCGATGCGGGTGATCTCGCCGTATTCGACGGCGCGCAGCAGCCGATCCTGCGCCGGCATCGACAGCGTCCCGAGCTCGTCGAGGAAGAGCGTCCCGCCATCCGCTTCCTCGAACCTGCCGTGGCGGGTTCTCGCGGCGCCCGTAAAGCTCCCGGCTTCATGGCCAAACAGCTCTGCCTCGATCAGGTTTTCGGGCAGCGCCGCGCAGTTCATGATAATCAGCGGTCCGGCCCATCGCGAGGACAGATGGTGGAGACGCTCGGCGATCAGCTCCTTGCCCGTGCCGCGCTCGCCGATGACGAGCACCGGCCGGTTGAGCGGAGCGGCACGGCTCGCCCGCTCGACAGCGTCGAGAAAGGCGAGGCTTTGCCCAATGAATTGCTCGGTCCGCTCCATGCTTCTCTTCGATGAAAAATCTGGCCGACTGTTGGTGGCAAATCCCACCATCTGGCAAGGATTTTCAGTTGATTGAGGCTCTCAAAATTGCTGAATTCCCTAAAGATTCAACTTTCCGCATTTCTGGCACGCCTGTTGCTTGATTAGAAGTAGGTTTAGGCGCCTATGATTGTGGAATTCGGAGTGACTGAATGAGCATCTTTTCCCGAACACGGGACATCTTTGCCGCGAACATCACTGAGATGCTCGACCGGTCGGAAGACCCGGCGAAGATGATCCGTATGGTGATCCTCGAAATGGAGGAGACTTTGGTCGAGGTTCGCGCCTCGGCCGCGCGCTGCATCGCCGATGGCAAGGAAATGCGCCGAGCGCTCGCGCGTCTCGACGAGCTTCAGAAGAACTGGACCGAGAAGGCCGAGCTCGCGTTGTCGAAGGACCGTGAGGACCTCGCCAAGGCCGCGCTCCTTGAGCGCCAGAAGGCCGCCGACATGGGCGAAGGGCTGCGTGAAGAGATCAAGGTCATCGACGATACCCTCAAGGGCTATGAGACCGATATCGCCAAGCTCCAGGGCAAGCTGCGCGAAGCCCGCGCACGGCAGAACGCGATCGCGGCTCGCTTCGAGAGCGCCGTCACGCGGGCCCGCGCTCGCGAGATCATGAACGGAAACCGGACCGAGGATGCTTTCTCCAAGTTCGAGCTGCTTGAGCGCCGCGCTGATTTCGCCGAAGGACGCGCCGACGCGCTCGGGATGAACGGTCCGAAGAGCCTCGAGGAAGAGATTGCCGAGCTCAAGGCCGCGGAGTCGGTCGACAAGGAACTGGAAGCCATGAAGGCCGCGCTGAAGGCAAAGGGGAAGTAAGACGTGATGGAAGACGTATTATTGCCGGTCCTGATCGTCGGGATGCTGTTCGTCGGCCTGCCGTGGCTGATTTTTCACTACGTCACCAAATGGAAGCAGGCGGCAACGCTGACGTCCGGCGACGAGAAACTGCTCGACGAGCTGCACGATGCGGCCCGGCGTCTCGACGACCGCCTGTGTACGATCGAGCGCATCATGACCGCCGAAAACCCGAACTGGCGCCAGCAGTGCCTGCCAGGACGCGAGCGCGAGCAGCGCCTGCTCGCGGACGGTGAGTAACGATGGCCTACGACCGCTATCAGCCGCGGACACGTGGTCCTCACGACTCAGGCATCCCGCAACCTCCCGAACGCCGTCCCTACGATCCGGGCGTGCCGCAGGGGCAGCCTGCAAGCCGTACGCGCTTCTATCGCGACAAACGCAACGGCAAGATCATGGGGATCTGCGCGGGCATCGCCGACTACACCGGCTTCGACGTCACCCTTGTGCGCATCTGCATGATCGCCGCTTTCTTCCTCAGCAGCGGCTCGATCGCTCCGATCTATTTCATCGCCGGATGGATCACTCCCAACAAGCCGCGCGAGCTCGAGCTCGCCGACAGGGAGGAGCAGCGCTTTTGGCAGGGCGTCCGCGCCTCACCGGCGCGCAGCGCGCGCGACATTCGCTCGCGCTTCAAGGATCTGGACCGCCGGTTGGCCGACATCGAAAGCTATGTGACCACTCAAAACCGCTCGCTCGCGCAGGAAATCGAGCAGCTGCGGTAAGGACGCCAGACAAGGGGGAATTCATGGATCCCGAGGTTGCCCAAATTTTCGATTTCCTTCTGCGTCTTTTCCCATTCATCGCGATCATCGTCGTGGTCAGCGTCGCGGGGTCGCTGTTGAACAACTGGCTCAAGATCAAGAACGGATATCCGCTGTCCAACTCCTGGGGCATGCCGCTCCACCCGAAGAAGGATGGGGAAGCGAATGAGCGTATCCGACTTCTGACGACCGAGAACGCACAGCTACGGGCGGAACTCGGATCGGTGAAAGACCGGCTCGAAACGCTCGAGCGGATTGCCACGGACCAGCCGTCGAGACTTGCGCGCGACATCGACGCGCTGTCGATCGACAAGGGAGGCAATGCGTAATGGAAGGCCCTACCGCCGTCATGCTGGCGATCATCATCATCGGGTTGCCGACGATTATGATCATGCTGATCGCCAACCGATTCTTCAAATTCCGTGAGAAGAAGCTCGAGGTAGAGGCGATGCATGCCGCGGAGAAAGCGGCCCAATATGCTGCGCGGAGCAGCGAGCTGGAGGAGCGCGTCCGCGTTCTCGAAAAGATCGTGACCGACGGAGGCGCGCAGACGGCCGCTCAGATTGAGGCCCTCCGCGATCCGCCCCAGCGAGTCAGTCGCAAACCCGTGCCGACCGGCGATGCTTCCGCTTGATTCTATGCCTCTTCGTAACGAGCTATATCTAAGATGCATCGCAGAGCCCAGGAGCCGCAGGGACAATGAATCCGTTTGAGTTTGTTCTAGCGCTCGTCGTCGTGCTCATTCTATCCAGGATCGTGATGCACAAGATGGGCATTCAGCCTCGTTCCATGCGCGAAATGCGCGGCGATCGCCCTGTCAACGACCCCGAAAATGAGCGGCTACGCGGCCAGGTTCAGCAGCTTCAGGAGCGCATTCGGGTCCTCGAACGCATTGTTACGGACCGCGGCGCCGAAACGGCGGCGCAGATCGAGGCACTCCGCGATCACGACCGCATTGCAGAAGAGGATAAAGCGTAATGGACGGGGGCCAGATCACCGCGATCGTCATCGTCGCAATCATCATGGTCGCGTCGATCATCAGGGCGAAATACGGCTATGGCCGCTACGGACGTTACGCGCGGCAAAGCCCCGAAATATCCGCGCAAGAGCATGCCGAAAACCTGCGGCTCCGCGACGAGGTGAAGGAGCTTAAGGAGCGCTTGAAGGTGCTCGAGCGGATCACGGTCGACAAGGAAAACAGCCTCTCTCGCCAGATCGACGAGCTGCGCGACCGGTAGCGGTCGCGCCTGCCGAGTGATAGGCCCGGCCCATGGCCGGCCTACCCCCTCTTTCGGACGTTCTCGAAGAATATCAGCTTGTGGAGGCTGAGGATCGCTACCGGCTGCTCATCGATCTTGGCCGGCATCTCGAACCGATGCCCGAGGCGCTCAAGACCGACGCAACGAAGGTCCGCGGATGCTCCGCCTCGGTGTGGGTCTATCCTACCGCTCGCGAAGGACGCCTGCACTTCTTGGCCGACAGCAACGCGGCGATCACCAAGGGCATCGTCGCGCTGATCCTCTCAGCGGTTCAGGACAAGCCTGCCGCAGAGGTAGCGGGAATGGACGTCGCCGAGTCCCTTGCGCCGTTCGACCTCCGGAAGCACCTCAGCGCCAATCGCACCCAAGGCGTTCCGAACATGATCGCTTTGGTGAAAGAGATTGCTGAGCGCTATGCCGCCGGCGCTTAGGGTGCTTTGCCGTTCTTGCGCTCCTCGGCACTCTTGAGGACGTCGTAGGCGGCTTGAATCTCGCGGAATTTTTTCTCCGCTTCCTTGTCGCCCTGCTTCAGGTCGGGGTGATGTTCCTTCGCGAGTCGGCGATAGGCGTTTCGGATATCCTTGAACTCGACGTCGCTCTCAAGTCCTAGCACGGAAAGGGCGCGCATCTCGTCGGCGCTACGCGTGCCATCGCCCGGCCCGGCCCATTTCCATTGCGCCGACTGGCGGAATCCGGAATTGCCCCGCTCCTCTTCCGCAGCGCGGCGAGCAGCTTCCTCCGGACTGAGACCAGCGAAATAATTCCAGTTCTTGTTGTATTCGGCGGCGTGCGCCTCGCAGAAATACCAGCGCTCGCGGCTGTGCGGCGCCTTGGGCGCCGGGCGATCCCCGACCTCTCGGCAGCCCTCGCGGTCGCACAGACGCACTTTCGCCGCGGCGCGGCCCTTGTCTCCGTAGGAGCGCCAGCGGGGGAATCCCCAGTCGTCCGATCGTTTCTGCCGAGGCATAGCTTCTCGCCGTTTAAGGTGCCGACGCCCCGATTGCGAGCGAGCGACTCAAGGAAAATGCCAGAGGGCCTGTAAGCCGGGTTCTGTCTATCGCGCTTCAAGAAGCGTGATTGTGCGGCCATTCCTCTAGGCGACGGGTTGCCCCGCCGCTCCAGCAACCAACCCGGGCACCGAGCCGGAACCAGGCTCATGTGGCGCCC
>DASUCP010000045.1:0-4589 GCA_036275975.1 Sphingomicrobium sp. | reverse complement strand
CTTCACCAAGTCCGGCGTGATGGTCGGGCTCGGCGAGGAGCGGCTCGAAGTCCACCAGGTGATGGACGACATGCGTTCGGCCGGCGTCGACTTCCTGACGATGGGCCAATACCTGCAGCCGACCCCGCGTCACGCGAAGGTGGAGGAGTTCGTCACACCCAAGGCGTTCGACGCCTACGCTGCGATCGCAAGAGCCAAAGGATTCCTGCTCGTGGCAGCGTCGCCGCTGACGCGGTCGAGCTATCACGCGGGCGACGATTTCAAGAAGATGCAGGCGGCACGCAACGCGCAGCTGGAGCGTTCGAACGGCTGATGCCGCGGCACAGCGAGACAAAGCATCTTCCGTATACGCCCGAGCAGTTGTTCGACCTCGTGGCCGACGTCGCCCGCTACGACGAATTCCTGCCGTGGGTGGTTGCGGTTCGAGTGCGCTCGTCGAGCGAGAGGGAGACGGTCGCGGACCTTGTCGTTGGCTTCAACGCCTTCAAGGAGCGGTTCACCAGCCGCGTGGTAAAGGATCGGCCAACCCGCATCTGCGTGGATTACGTCGAAGGTCCACTCAAATATCTTCACAACGAGTGGGGCTTCGAGCGAGCGGCAGACGGCGGCACCAACCTCCACTTCTCGGTCGATTTCGCTTTTAAATCGCGGCTCTTCGAAACGCTCGCCGGAGCGATGTTCGACCGGGCGTTGAGGCAGATGACGAACGCCTTCGAGCAACGCGCCGCGGCCCTCTACGGCATCAGCAAGTCGAGCGCGCAGAGCGCGGCCTGAAGGCGGACGCCGGAGCGGGTCTTCTCGTCGAACAACTTTTGGTCCGCGACGATCTTCGCGGGATCGGCGTCCCGTTCGGCGGTCGCGAAAACGACGGTTCCGACAGGCTTGGTCGGTGTCCCGCCGCCCGGGCCAGCGATTCCCGTGATCGCCACGGCAATGTCAGCATCAGATGCAGCGAGCGCTCCGCGGGCCATCGCCCAGGCGGTGGCGACGCTGACGGCACCGAATGTGTCCACGACCTCCTCGGAGACCTTGAGCTCGTGGATTTTTGACGCATTCGAGTAGGTGACGTAGCCGGCTTCAAACATTTCGGACGAACCGGGAATCTCCGTCAGCGCAGCACTGACAAGCCCGCCGGTGCAGCTTTCGGCCACGGCGACGCGCCGTCCGGCCTTGCGATTTGCCTCCACGACCTCGCGAGCCTTGTCGACCAGTACGTCGGGGAGGAGCGTGTTTTTCACTTCGAAAAACCCAGCCGGATGCTGGCGACCGCCTGAGCCGCGATGCCTTCGCGGCGCCCCGTGAAGCCGAGACCTTCGGTCGTCGTCGCCTTGATGCTCACGCGGTCAAGCTCCAGGCCGGCGATCTGGGCGATGTTCGTCCGCATGGCCTGGCGATGTGGCCCCACCTTCGGCTCCTCCGCGATGACCGTACAATCCACATGGTCGATAATCGCTCCCTTCGATTGCAGGAGCCGGACAGCGTGGCGCAGGAAGATGTCTGAGGAAGCTCCCCTCCATTGCGGGTCGGATGGCGGGAAATGCTCACCGATATCGCCTAATCCTACCGCGCCAAGCAGGGCATCCGTGATTGCATGGAGAACGACGTCTGCGTCGCTGTGGCCGGCCAGGCCGCGCGGGTGCGAAATTTCAACGCCACCGAGCGTGATCGGACCTTCGCCGGAGAAAGCATGCACATCGAAGCCCATTCCCGTGCGTGGACTCAGATGGCCGGCAAGCCATTGCTCGGCGCGGTCGAAATCTGCGGACGTCGTGAGCTTTTCGAGGGCGGGATCGCCTTCCACCGTCGCTACACTCATTCCTGCTGCGCGAACGACGGTTGTTTCGTCGGTCGGTGTTGTGCCCGACCAACGCGCGTAAGCCTGACGTAAGGCATTCAGTCGAAACGCCTGAGGCGTCTGCACCCGAACCATGTCCGTGCGATCGACCGCTTCGCCGAGTTGTCCTGTGCCGCGAGCCAGGGTGTCGCCGATGGGCAGAACAGGAGCGCACCCTTCGAAGAACTCGAGCTGGGCGACCAGTCGGTCCACCACGGCAGGTGGGCAAAAGGGTCGCGCCGCATCGTGAACGAGCACAGCGTCGCCGGCGATCGCATCGAGGCCGGCGCGCACCGAATCCGCCCGTTCGATGCCGCCCTCAATCAGTGAGCCGACTTCGAGCCCCTGCAGCGCGGTATTAGCAAGCTCTTCGTGACCGCGGCCGATCACCACGCGCGTGGACTTGATTGCTGGATGCCCAATCAATGCTTCCACGGCCCAGCGCAGCACCGCCCTCCCGCCGAGCAACCGATATTGCTTCGGAACTCCGCCGCCCATTCGGGAACCGGTACCGGCGGCGACGATGAGTGCTGTCGTGGTCATTACGGCGGCGCCTCTAGGCGCGCTTGCCTTGTCCGCCAAGGGCTCTTCCCCTATCTCCGGCCTTCCCATGAGCCTTGTGAAGCCCATCAGGATCGGCCCGATCGAGGTCGCGTCGCCGGTGATCCTGGCGCCGATGACGGCTGTCACCGACCTGCCGTTCCGGCGCGCCGTGAAGCGCTACGGGGCCGGATTGACGGTCACCGAGATGATCGCCAGCCAGGCGATGATCCGCGAAACCCGCCAGTCCCTCCAGAAGTGCATGTGGGACCCGGCGGAAGAGCCGGTATCGATGCAGCTCGCCGGCTGCGAGTCGCACGTGATGGCCGAAGCCGCCAAGCTCAACGAGCAACGCGGCGCGGCGATCATCGACATCAACATGGGCTGCCCGGTGAAGAAGGTCGTGAACGGCTGGGCGGGCTCGGCGCTGATGCGGGATCTAAGAGGCGCCGCCGCAATCATCGATGCCACCGTGAAGGCGGTGAAGGTGCCGGTGACGCTCAAGACGCGCATGGGTTGGGACCACAACAGCCTCAACGCACCGGAGCTTGCCCGCATCGCCGAGGATCTCGGGGTGCAGATGATCACGATCCACGGCCGCACGCGCTGCCAGATGTACAAGGACGAGGCTGATTGGTCATTCGTCCGTAAGGTGAAGGAGGCAGTCTCGATCCCGGTCATCGTCAATGGCGACATCAACTCGATCGACGATGCTGGTGAGGCGCTTCGGCAGTCGGGCGCCGACGGCGTGATGATCGGCCGCGGCGCTTACGGACGGCCCTGGTTCGTCGCGCAGGTGATGAGCGACCTGGGCGGGGGAGGGCACCGGCCCGACCCGAGCCTGGACGAGCAGCTGGCGACGATGCTCGAGCAATATCAGGAAATGCTGGAGCTCTACGGAACGCACACCGGCGTGAACCTCGCCCGCAAACACATCGGCTGGTACACCAAGGGGCTGCCGGGTTCGGCGGAGCTCCGCAACACCGTGAATCAGCAGGACGATCCGGCAGTCGTCGTGCGAATGCTGCAGGACTTCTATTCACCGTGGCTTAGCCGCAGCGCGGCCTAGCCGAACTAAACGCGCCACACTTGTGTTTTTGATGCAACGGCTGCTTCACCCGTGCTACGGCCGGAACGAATGGATGCGCGTGCGGCCGAATCGCCGGTGAACTTGCAGCGGGAAAGCTGGCTCCAACGCGAGCGCGCGAGCGGACGTATCTACGACCGCATCTCCGCGCTTTTAGGCCTTTTCCTGCTGGTCATGATTGGGGTGAGCGTTTGGCTCCTCCGGCGCGGTGCCGAGCCAGGGTCGTTGCTTTCGCCGCCGCTGATTGCGCTATTGCTGGTCGCGATCCTTCTCCCCGCGATTGTGCTCATGGCGCTTTACGCCCGGAAGGTTGCAGTCCAGCGGGCGGAAGAGGGCGGTCTTGGCAGCGGGCGGCTCCACATTCGGCTGGTCGCTCTGTTCACCGCAATCGCGGCTGTGCCGACGGTATTGGTCGCGATCTTCGCTTCCCTGCTGTTCCAGAGTGGGCTTGAATTCTGGTTCTCAAACCGCGCCCGCGGCATGCTCGAAAATACAGTCCAGATTGCTCGAAGCAGCTACCAACATGAGGTCGAGCGGGTCGCCAACGAGACCGTAACCGCGAGTTCCGACCTCGCCAGCTACCTTCGGATGACGACGATCGAAGATCCTCGTTTTGCGGTCGCATTCGCGAAGAACCAGGTTCTCAATCGCTATCTCTCCGAAGCGATCATTTTCACGTACGGCCCGGACAAGCAAATTCGGGCGATTGCGCTGGTCAACCCGTACGACCGCTCGCTCGACAAGGACATTCCGGCGAGTGCGATCGCGCAGCTTCAGCAACGCCCCGTCGTCTCCATTACGTCGTCAGACCGGATCGGCGCGGTGACCAAGCTGGATTATGGTCCGAACACCTATTTGTACGAGGCGCGGACGTTCGACCCCGAGCTTCGGGCGCAAATCCAGCGCGCGAGCGACGTGCTTCGCGACTATCGCGGGCTGCTGAAGCGTTCGCGGGTCAACCAGCTGAAGTTCAACGGTGCGCTTTTGCTGGGGGCATTGCTGATCGTAGCACTCTCGATCCTGACAGCGCTCAAGCTGGCGGACCGCTTGGTTCGTCCGGTGGGTGAGTTGGTCAACGCCGCGGGACGGATCGAGGAGGGAGACTTCTCGGCGCGGGTGCCGGTCAGC
>DASUCP010000044.1:0-7320 GCA_036275975.1 Sphingomicrobium sp. | reverse complement strand
GATCCCGTCGCGAACAGCATCAGTACGACCGGAGGCCTTGTCGCCGCGGGGGGCACTCCGCACGCAGCTCTGTTCAGAGGAGCTGCAAGCCAGAACTCGGTGGTCAACATCAAGCTGCCCAAACAGCCCATCACGCTCACTCGCGTCGGGGGCACGCAGACGGTGACCGTCTCGAACTTTACCATGGATGGACCGAGCAAGAGGCAAATGGCGCAGGCAACGACGTTCGACATCCGTGTCGGCGCGACCCTGACGGTGCCGGCAGGGCAAATGGCGGGCCAATATATTGGCACCTTCGATGTGACCGCCCAATATCCCTAACTCGTTGGAATGCTTGCGCGTTAAGGTAAATTTTAGACGAACCATCCATATTCAACGCATGGTGAGATCGGCTCGGCGATACTCGCCTTACGCAAACGCAATGCGTGGGGAGTGCTCCGAGTGGATATCCGCAAATTCGTCATCGCGGCGTTGACCGCCGCCCTGTTCGTGAGCGCGGCGCCCGCCTCGGCCGCCAACAGCGCCGCCGGGCACGGCAAGGTGCTGCTGCTCATCCCGCTCACGCTGACAAAGGTCGACGACCTCTCGTTCGGCACGATCGTCCCATCGCCGGTTGCCGGGACTGTCACGATCAACGCGAACACGGGTGCCCGCACCAGTGCCGGGGGAGTGACGCTGGTGCCAAGCGACGCTGGCCAGCGCGGGCTCTTCGTCTGGGCTGCAACGCCCGGCCAGCCGGTCGATTTCGACATCACCTATCCCGCGACGCTCGATGACGGCGCGGGGCACAGCGTTCAGGTCGCCGTGCTGTTCCTGCAGAACTCGAGCACGATCACGGACGTGAACGGAGTGGCACAGACGGGCGTCGGCGGGTCGATCCTGATCGCGGCCAACCAGGCGGCCGGCACCTATACCAACACCTTCGACGTCACCGCCAACTACAACTAGGCGCTTGTCGGCCAACGGTGCGGCTCCTAAGTGCCGCATATGCCTTCGCAAATCCCGCCACCCGAAGTCATTCGAGTAAAGACCGTGCAGGTCGCATGTGATGGTTCGGGCGAGGTCTCGCCCGCGCTCGGCCATCCGCGCGTCTATCTCCGGATCGAACCGGATACAGGCTTCGTGGAATGCGGCTATTGCGACCGGCGCTTTGTCCTTGAGGGGGGACCGGCGGACCAGCAGGCCGCATGACCGCTCCCGATCCGCGCAGGTTCCTCTATCGCACTCTCGATCCAGATACTGCACGCGCGCTCGCCGCGAAGCATCTGTCGCCGCACGACGACGGCGAGCTCTTCCTCCAGTACGCCGCCAGCGAGGCGTTCGGCTTCGATGACGGGCGGCTGAAGACCGCCGATTATCACACGGCATCCGGCTTCGGGCTGCGGGGCGTTTCCGGCGAGACGACGGCTTTCGCGCACGCCAACGAAATCAGCGAAGCCGCGATCGAGCGCGCGGCTTCGACGCTGAAGCTGCTCGATCCACGCAAGGGCGGAGCGGCCGCGGCGCCCTCGCGCACCAACCAGGCGATGTATGGCGCTGACGATCCGCTGGCGCTCGTGCCGTTCGCCGAGAAGGTCGCCCTTTGCGAGAAGATCAATGCGGCGGCGCGCGGCCGCGACCCGCGAGTGTCGCAGGTCAGCGTCACGCTGGCCGCGAGCTGGAGCGTGATCGACATCATTCGTGCGGACGGGTTCACGGCGTCGGACGTGAGGCCGCTCGTGCGGCTCGGTGTCCAGATCGTGGTCGAGCAGAATGGCCGGCGCGAAAGCGGCTTCCACGGCCTCGGCGGCCGCTACCTCTACGGTCACCTGTTCGACGAGCACGAGTGGAACCGCTCGATCGATGAGGCGCTCCGCCAGGCGTTGGTCAACCTCGACTCGGTCGCTGCGCCCGCGGGCGAGATGCCGGTGGTCATGGGCTCCGGTTGGGCGGGCGTGATCCTGCACGAGGCGATCGGCCATGGCCTTGAAGGCGACTTCAATCGCAAGGGCACTTCGGCATTCTCGGGACGGATCGGCGAGCGCGTTGCAACGCCCGGAGTGACCATCGTGGACGATGGCGCGATCGAGCAGCGGCGCGGCTCTCTCACGATCGATGATGAGGGTACTCCGACGAAGCGTAACGTCCTGATCGAGGACGGGATTCTGAAGGGCTATCTGCAGGACCGCCTCAATGCCCGGCTGATGGGAATGGAGCCGACCGGGAACGGCCGCCGCGAGAGCTTCGCGCATGCGCCGATGCCGCGCATGACCAACACCTTCATGCTCGCCG
The DNA here is from genome assembly GCA_036275975.1 of Sphingomicrobium sp. Lineage (GTDB taxonomy): Bacteria > Pseudomonadota > Alphaproteobacteria > Sphingomonadales > Sphingomonadaceae > Sphingomicrobium. The sequence goes on along the minus strand of DASUCP010000044.1, from coordinate 5,049 downwards.
GCAAGGACGATCCCGATGAGCTGGTCAGCCGCGTGAAGGACGGCATCTACGCCAAGAGCTTCGGCGGCGGCCAGGTCGACATCACCAGCGGGAAATTCGTCTTCTCCTGCACCGAGGCCTACCGCATCCGCGGCGGGAAAATCGGCGAGCCGCTGAAAGGCGCGACGCTGATCGGCGATGGGCCGACGGTGCTCACGCGGGTGAAGGGCGTCGGCAACGACCTCGCGCTCGACGAGGGAATCGGCATGTGCGGCAAGGGCGGGCAGTCGGTGCCTGCGGGCGTCGGGCAACCCACGCTGCTGATCGACGGCCTGACGGTTGGAGGCACGGCCACTTGAGCCTGTCACAGGGCGAGCTCGGCGCTTATTTCAAACGTATCGGCTTTGGCGGTTCGGCGCGCCCAGACCGTCCGACGCTCGCCGCGCTGGTTGCCGCGCACACGGCGAGCATTCCCTTCGAGAACCTCAACCCGTTCCTGCAGTTGCCGGTTCAGCTCTCGCGGGAGGCGCTGGTCGACAAGCTCGTGCGGCAGCGCCGTGGCGGCTATTGCTATGAGCAGAACGGGCTATTCTCACATGTGCTCGAAACGATTGGCTTCGACTTCAGTCCATTGGCGGCCCGAGTGCAGTGGAACGTGCCGGACGGAGGAGTCACGCCGCGCACCCACAAGCTTCTGCTGGTGAATCTTCCCGAAGGTCCTGCGCTTGCCGACGTCGGCTTTGGCGGCACCGTATGCACCGGCGTCCTCGATTTGGTCGCCGACGTCCCGCAGGCCACCCCGCACGAGCGCTTCCGCCTGATCGAAACGGAGGGCCATTGGCAGCAGCAGATCGAAATCGATCGCGAATGGCGCCCCACCTATCGCTTCGACCTGACGCCGCAGCTGGCGGTAGACGACGAGCTTGGCAATTGGTGGACGTCGGCGAATCCGGCGTCGCATTTCACCTTCACCCTGATCGCCGCGCGCTCGCCGAATGGTCGTCGGCATGCGCTGCGCAACTTCGATTATACGATCCACGTACCCGGCGGCGACACCGAGAAGCGGCGGCTCGAGGGCGCCGAGGAAGTCTGCACCGTGCTCGAAGAAGATTTCGGGATCGACATTCCCGACCGCGAGCGGTTGGTGTCGCGTCTGGAGACGATCGCGTGAGCGATTGGCGCGCCGACCTCGTGAAGTTCTGGTTCGCGCTCAAGCCTGAACAATGGTGGAAGACGGACGAGGCGCTCGACGAGCAAATCCGCCAGGACTTCCTCAAGCTTTGGGCCGAGAAGCGGCAGCTGCCGTCTGACGCGTTCCTCACCGACCCGCTCACCGCGGTCGCCGGGGTGATCCTGTTCGACCAGTTTCCGCGAAACATGTTCCGCGGCCATGCCGATGCTTATTCGACCGATCCTCTCGCACTGGCGATCGCGAAGGGTGCGGTCGACAAAGGCCTGGATGAGGAGCTCGCACCGGACGAGCGCAAGTTTCTCTACATGGCGTTCCAGCATAGCGAGAATCTCGAAGACCAGAACCGTGCGCTGCTGCTGTTCACTGCGCTCGGCGACGATGAGCAGATCAAATATTCCAAGCACCACCGGGCGATCATCGAGCGCTTCGGCCGTTTCCCGCACCGCAATGCGGTCCTCGGCCGTCCTTCCCGCCCGGAGGAGGCTGCCGAAGGCGCAGACAAACCCTGGTGACCGACCTCGTCGAAGCCGCTCGCTACCATAACCGCATCGAAGCCGACCTGGCGCGCCTCTATCTCGAAAGCGAAGGCGTGGAGGCGGTGCTGTTCGATACCGAGATCAACTATTTCTATGGCGGGCTGTTCATGCCCGTTCGCCTGATGGTGCTCGATGAAGACCTCGAGCAGGCGCAGCGGCTGCTCGCGGAACAGACCTAGAGCAGGTGTGCAATCGGGCCGGGATCGAAACCGGCGCCGATCAGCCTTTGCTCGACTTCCGGGCTCGGCATCCCTTCGTCCCGATGCGCCAGCGCGCACGCGAACGCCGAGCGGGTGCCCGTGCGGCAGAAGGCGAGCAGCTTGCCGCCTTCCGCCTCGCGCAGCGCCTTCTGCATCTCTTCGACATCGGCCGGGCCGATGCCGCGGATGATCGGAATGAAGTGATAGGCGATGCCCGCCTGCGCCGCGGCTTCCTCGATGTCGCCGGCGAGCGGCTGGCCTTCGTCCTCGCCATCGGGCCGGTTGTTGACCAGCACCGTAATGCCTTGCTCCGCCAACCCCGCGACCTCATGGGGAGCGATCTGACCGCTCACGAGGGTTCGCTCGTGGAACTGGCGGATCATCGGCTTATTCGCCTCGCTCGCCCTTCTTCGGCTCCGGAGCCGGCGTTGCAGGAGGCGGCAGAGGAACTGACGGCGTCGATGCCGCCGGCGCGGCGCCGGCGCTGCCCAGCCCATAGAAGTCGAGGTACGGCTGGATCTGCGGGTCGTGACCCGCCCACGCGCGATACATGTCGGCATAATCGAGCGTGTTGCCGCGCGAGAGCACCATGTCGCGGAAGCGCTGCCCGTTGGCGCGGGTGAGGCCGCCGTGCTGCTCAAACCAGGCGAAGGAATCCTGCGCGAGCATCTTGGTCCACGGGTAGGCATAATAGCCTGCCGAATAACCGTTGCTCCAGATATGCAGGAAATAGTTCGTCCGGTAGCGCGGCGGGACGTCCTTCACGTCATAGCCGCTCTTCGCCAGCGCATCGGCTTCGAATCTGTCGACATCCTGTAGCGGAGCGCTCGCAGGGAGCGAGTGCCAGTCGAGGTCGAGGTGTGCGGCCTCGAGCACTTCACCAACCTCGTACCCTTGGTTGAACGTCCTCGCGGCGAGAATCTTCTGCACCAACTCCTGCGGAATCTGCTGCCCGGTCTTGTAGTTGACCGCATAGTGCGGGAGCACCTTGGGATCGAGCGCCCAGTTCTCGTTGAACTGGGACGGGAACTCGACGAAGTCGCGGGCGACATTCGTTCCCGAAAGCGTCGGATAGGTCTGCGCGGCGAACATGCCGTGCAGCGCGTGGCCGAACTCGTGGAACATCGTCGTTACGTCGTCGTAGCTGATCAGCATCGGCTGGCCCGGCGCGGGCTTGGTGAAATTGAAGACGTTGTAGACGACCGGCTTGGTGCCGCGCAGGTACGACTGGTTGACGAGGTTCGACATCCAGGCGCCGCCGTTCTTGTTGTCGCGCTTCCACGGGTCGTCCATGTAGATCGCAAGCGGCTTGCCGTCCGCGTCGAAGACGTCGAACACACGCATGTCCGGACTCCAGGTCGGGATGTCGTGGCGTTCCTTGAACATGATCCCGTAAAGCTGGTTGGCGGCATAGAAGACGCCGTCCTCAAGCACCTTGTTGAACTCGAAATATTGCTTCAGCTGGTCGCTATCGATTGCGTAGCGCTGTTTGCGGATTTGCTCGGCATAGAAGTTCCAGTCGGCCGGCGTCGGCTGGAAATTCGCTCCTTGCGATTTCGCGAGCGCGACGATGTCCGCCCATTCATGCTGTTCCTTGGCGGCGACGGCTGGCGCGAGGCGGTCGAGAAAGCCGATCGCGGTGGCGCGGTCCTTCGCCATCTGGTCGTAGAGCGTGTAATCGGCCCAGTTCGCGTCGCCGAACAACGCGGCCTTCTGAGCGCGCAGCTTGGCGAGCTCCTGGACGATCCTGCGCGTGTCGTTCGCATCGCCGTGCTCGGCGCGGTTGAGGCTCGCGTTCATCAGCGCCTGGCGCGTGTCATGATTGGTCAGCGAGTCCAGAAGCGGCTGCTGCGTCGTGTTCTGCAGCGACAGGACATAACCATCGAGCTTGCGGGCCTTCGCGGCGTCTGCAGCGGCATTGATCTGCTCATCGGTGAGGCCTGCAAGCGCTGCGCGGTCGGTCACGTGCAGAGCGCTGGCCTTGGACGCGGCGAGCAGCTTCTGAGTGAACTCGGTCTGGAGCGTGCTGAGGCGCTTGTTGATGGTCTTGAGCTCGGCCTGCTTCGCCGACGGAAGCTCGGCGCCCGCGTGGACGAACTGCTTGTAATAGACGTCAAGCAGCTTCGCCTGCTCCGGGTTGAGGTTCAGGCTCGCCTGGTTGTCGTGAAGCGTCTTGAACCGCTGGAACAACTTCGGATTGAGATAGATGAAGTCGTTGTGCGCGGCGAACAGAGGCGCGGTCTTGGTGTCCGTCGCCTGGAGCGCGTCGTTGGTGTTCGCGCCGTTGACCGCACTGAACGCGAGGTTCGCCCGCTCGAGCAGGAGCCCCGAGCGCTCCATCGCGACTACTGTATTGTCGAAGTTCGGCGGCGCGGGGTTGTTCGCGATGCGCAACACTTCCGCCTTCTGCTGCGCCATTCCGGCGAGCAGCGCCGGCAGATAGTCGCTGTCCTTGATCTTCGAGAAGTCGGGTGTTTCGAACGGAAGCGTGCTGGGCTTGGCGAACGGATTGGACGCCGGCAGCGTCGCCGAGGTGGCGGTGCTTGCCTTCTTCGGCGCGGCGGCGGTGACGGGCGTGGTTGCAACCGCGAGTGCGGCAGTCGCCATAAGAAGCATGCGGATCATATCTCTCCCCAAATATTCAATCACTTAGCGTCTAGGCGGCTCGGCTTGCGGGCGCCTGAATGGTCTAGGCGGCCGACGCCACCGCAGCGAGCATCGCTTCCCCATAGCGCTCAAGCTTGTTTCGTCCAACGCCGTTCACCTGGGCGAGCTCGCTGAGGCTCGTCGGACGCGCCGCAGCAATCTCGCGAAGCGTGGAATCGTGGAAGATGACGTAGGCGGGGACCCCCGCTTCGGCGGCGAGCGATCGGCGCACTTCGCGCAGCGCGTCGAACAGCGGGTCCGCCGGTCCTGCCGCCCGATCATGACGCCGTCCACGCTTCGGCGGCATGGCGATCGTCAGCTCCTGCGTACCCTTGAGGATCGGGCGAGCGCCCGGGCCGAACGACAGCCCGCCATAAGCGTCGGCGCGCAGCGCATCGCGCGCGATCAGCGCCCGCGCTGTGGGCTGCACCAAGGCTAACTCGTCCTGTGACGCGATCCCGAACACCGAAAGGCGATGATGACCGAAGCTGCGCAC
>DASUCP010000043.1:0-2606 GCA_036275975.1 Sphingomicrobium sp. | reverse complement strand
CGATGATACTTTACGCTCGCTCTACATCGACCGCATCTACGACACCTACATCGACGAGGAGCAGCTTCAGGATTGCGACCATACGATCGGCCTGATCGCCGACAGCCTCGAGCCGCGCGCTTACTCGAGCCGCGCCTTCATCCGTGAGATGGGCAAATGGCTGAGCGAGGGCAACGCCAAGAAGCAGGGCAGCCTCGTCCAGCTCGCCTACGAGCACGACGTGCCGATCTTCTGTCCGGCATTCGTCGATTCATCGGCAGGCTTCGGGCTCGTGAAGCACCAGGTCGATGCGATGAAGCGCGGCGGCCACTACATGGTGCTCGACGCCATCGCCGACTTCCGCGAGCTCACCGACATCAAGATCAAGGCAGGCACGACCGGCCTGCTGATGATCGGCGGCGGCGTTCCCAAGAACTTCACCCAAGACACTGTGGTTTGTGCCGAAATCCTCGGCCATGACGACGTGGAGGTGCACAAGTACGCCGTGCAGATCACCGTCGCCGACGTGCGTGACGGCGCCTGTTCCTCCTCGACGCTTCAGGAGGCCGCGAGCTGGGGCAAGGTTTCGACGGCTATGGAGCAGATGGTGTTCGCCGAGGCCACCAGCGTCGTTCCGCTTCTAGCGAGCGACGCATGGCACCGCGGGGCTTGGCGCAACCGCGAGAAGCGCCGCTTCGCCAAGCTGTTCGACTAGGCAGCTGCGAGCAGGGGAGCTTCGGCTCCGCTGGCTTTCCTTCCGGTCTCTTCGAGCATGAAGATGCCGATTACGCCAATCCCGATCGCGGCGGTCATGTAGAAGGCGGGCGCAATCGGGCTGCCCGTCTTGTCGGTCAGCAGCTGTTCGAGGAATTGCGCGCTGCCACCGAAGATCGCGATCGACACCGCGTAGACGGTGCCGAGTGCACCTGCCCGGATTCGCGCCGGAAGCGCCTCGGTGAACAGTGTTACGGAAGCCGGCGTCAGCAAACCCATCAGCAGCGCGAGCAGCGCGGTCATCGGAAACAGGGTCGCTGCACTCCGATACTCCGCCATCACGAGGAACGCCGGAATGCCGGCAAGGAACAGCAGCAGCCAGGCGGTCAGCGCCACGGGCTTACGGCCATAAAGATCGGCGAGCCATCCCGAGACCAGGTTGAACGACGTCATCGTGACGCCGAGCACAACGGTTGCCCCGAACGCCGTCGTCGCGTCCATATGGAGCACGTGCTGAGCAAAGGTCGTGATGTAGTCGACCGTGTACGTGCCGATCGTCGCTCCGGCGAGGAGCAGCATCCCTGCGACGGCAATCACCGTAATCTTCCCGGCGCGCAGGCTTTCGCCTGCCTCTTCGCCGTGTGGGAGCGTCTCGCCGAGGCTGCGGCGAATGACGATGGTGAACGGAACGATCATTGCGCCGACCAGGAACGCCGCCCGCCAACCCCATTCCACGAGCGCTGTCGGGCTGAGCGTGGAGGATAGCAGCAAACCGACGCTTCCGGCGACAAGGATCGAGAAGTTCTGGGTCGCAAACTGCAGCGAGACATAGAACGCCCTGCGGTTCGGCGGCGCGGCCTCGACCAGGAAGGCGGTATTGGGTCCGACTTCACCGCCCAGCGCGAAGCCCTGAAGCATCCGAAACAGCACGGCGAGAATCGGCGCGGCCATGCCGACGAGTGCATAAGAGGGCGTCAGCGAAAGCCCGACGATGGCGATGCCCATCAGCGAGAAGGTCAAGATCATCGCTGGCTTGCGCCCGCGGCGATCTGCGAAGCGGCCGATGATGAACCCGCCAAGAGGCCTGGTGACGAACCCCACTCCGAATGTTGCCAGCGAAAACAGCAGCTTGGTTTCGTCGCTCTGGCCCGGGAACAGGGCCTGGCCGATCTGGACCGCGAAAAAGCTGTAGGTGAGAAAGTCGTAGAATTCGAGCGCGTTGCCGGCGGCGACCGCACCGATTTGCTTCTTGCTCAATGCGGGTTTGTTGGCGGCATCCATGGCCACTCCCCTGCTCTTCGGCGACCGTCCCGCTCAGGCTTCTAGCCTATAAGCCCTTCGACCAGAATGCTCCTCGCATCTGCGAATGACGCAAGAGCGCTTGTCCGTCGCGGCAGAGCCTTTAAACCGAGGAGTATTCCCCGAACTCACAGGAAGAAAATGCGTCGTCTTCTCACTTCGATTTCGATTGCCGCCACGCTCGCGTTCGGCGCGGCACCCGCGCTGGCCGACGATGCTCCCGCAAAGGGAGCCGATGACAAGGCGAAGATCGAGCTTCCGCCGATGTCGCCGGACAAGTCGGTCGACCAGGCCATCAACGTCGACGGCCACGCGCTACGCTACAAGGCGACCGTCGGTCACATCGACGTGCATGACGAAAAGGGGAAGACGATCGGCCAGGTGGTCTATACGGCCTACACCGTCCCCGGCGGCCGCTACGGTCGCCCGGTCACATTTGCGTTCAATGGAGGGCCTGGCGCTTCGTCGGTCTTCCTCAACATGGGCGCGATCGGCCCGAAGCATGTAAGCTTCGGAGTCCAGGGGGACAGCCCGTCCGATCCCGCCGTTCTTCGCGACAATCCGAACAGTTGGCTGGGTTTCACCGACCTCGTCTTCATCGATCCGATCGGCAC